>CALGQU010000131.1 GCA_937959125.1 uncultured Croceitalea sp. | reverse complement strand
AGTTTGTTTACCAATAATTTTGATAGCCCTTTGCAGGTGGTCAACGGAAATTTGTTTTACAGAAATAACCTATCTTGGCAGGCTGGTTTAATAGAAGACTTATGTATATAGAACAGGGGTATAAACAGAAATTGGGGATTTGGGCTTTCTTTGTGATTCCTATATGTTTTATAGCGTTTATGATTTTCAATTACGTGGTAACTGCAATGTCTAATATGAATGTAGAAGACAGTATGAGCCAGCTCATTGAAATGTTGGGCAACAATATTGTATTCATTTTATTGCTGGCTCCTTTGGCGGCAGGCCTATTTATTGTTTTGGGTTGGGCGGTCTTAGTCCAAAGACAACCTTTAAATGCGCTTACCACGGCTAGGGCGGAAATTGACTGGAAACGTGTGTTTTTTGCGTTTGCCCTCTGGGGTGGACTTACCGCTTTGTTTACCTTAATTGATGTGTATGCCTCTCCGGGCGATTATGTGCTGAATTTTGATTTTCCAAAATTTGTCGTTATGGCCATTATCGCTATTCTTTTGGTACCCTTGCAAACCAGTTTTGAGGAGTATTTATTTAGGGGGCACCTTATGCAAGGCTTGGGATTATTGGTAAAAAATAGATGGGTACCCTTATTAGTTACTTCCGTACTTTTTGGCTTGTTGCATATCGCCAATCCCGAAGTTGAAAAACTGGGCTACGGTATTATGGTGTATTATATAGGTACAGGGCTGTTTTTGGGTATTATAACCTTAATGGACGAAGGCTTGGAATTGGCCTTGGGCTTCCATGCCGCCAATAATTTGATTACCGCACTTTTGGTTACCGCGGATTGGACCGCTTTTCAAACCGATTCCATTTTTAAGGATATTTCCAATCCAGAACTTGGATGGGACGTGCTTATTCCAGTTTTTGTCATTTTTCCTATTCTTATTTATGGGTTTTCAAGAAAATACAAATGGACCAACTGGCAAGAACGCCTTTTTGGTAGGGTAAAGGATAGGGAAGAATTCTTAGCACTGGAAAATGAGGATACATCCCAACTTCAAGCTTAACGGAACTGCATTGACCGCCAATGAATTGGTGGAAGTGGGATATAGTCTGGTAAAAGAAAGGAAACCTTATGAAGTTGCTATCGGGGATTTTCTGTTGGATTGGTGCAATGAAGAGGATGTTATCACCGTAAACACATCGGGCTCTACGGGAAAACCGCAGCCAATCACCCTTAAGAAGGGCCATATGGTGAATTCCGCACTGGCTACGGGCAGTTGTTTTAACCTTTCAGCAGGGGATTCTGCACTATTATGCCTGCCTGCCGAATTTATCGCCGGGAAAATGATGTTGGTACGGGCTATGGTTTTGGGTTTGGAATTGGATTATGTAGCACCGAGCTCCACCCCCCTAAAAAAACTGCGAAAGAAGTATCATTTTGTTGCGATGGTCCCCATACAAGTAGAGCATTCCATGCAACAACTTAACCAAATAAAGACCTTGATAATTGGGGGCGCAAAACTTTCAAGGGCATTGGCCCAAAGCTTGCTAACGAAAAACCATAATGCTTTTGAAACCTACGGGATGACGGAGACGATTACCCATATAGCCCTTAAACCTGTTAACGGCACCCATTTTATAACCTTGCCCAAGGTAAAGGTTACTTTGGACAAGCGTAGTTGTTTGGTGATCAACGCGCCAGAGATTGGCGTACAGGATATGGTGACCAATGATGTCGCCGCTTTAATCTCTGAAACCGAATTTGAATGGTTGGGCAGGTACGACAATATCATCAATTCTGGCGGAATTAAGATTTTACCGGAACAGTTGGAAGCTAAGTTAAGCGGTGTGTTACCCATGCGGTTTTTTATTACCGGTATTTCAGATACCGTTTTGGGCCAAAAAGTCGCTCTTATTTATGAAGGTGACGAAAAGCCTACTGCTATTGAAGATAGTATGACATCGGTTAAAAGCTTGTCCAAGTACGAACGTCCCAAAAAGATACTGGGAATACCAAAATTCCCTGAAACCAGGACAGGTAAGATAAGAAGGAAAGAGACCTTAGCCCTTCTGAATGTAGAATAGTAAAGAAGTCCATGTTTTCTTTTATGGGAGTTTGCTATGAACCCATTCAAATTTTTAACCAATTGAAAAAGTTTAAGTCAGTTCTAATGTCTATTTTAAGCTTTCAAAATAAAAAGCATGAAAAACCTAGTAATTTTCCTAGCCGCTATCTTGCCAATGCTGTGCGTATGCCAACAAATACTTCCCGTGGAGGAGCGGGCAAGGGTAATAGATGAAATTTTGGAAGAACGCTTTAATACCCTTTTGCCGGAATTGATGGACAAGACCGATATTGATATGTGGGTCCTTATTTCTAGGGAATACAATGAGGATCCCGTTTTAAAAACGATGTTGCCCGCTACATGGTTGAATGCAAGACGAAGAACCATTTTGGTATTCTACAGAAATAAAACTAAAAATACCATAGAGAAATTAGCTGTAGCAAGGTACAACGTAGGGAAAAATATTAGTTCTGCTTGGGATAAGGAAAAAGAACCCAACCAATGGAAACGCCTAATACAAATCATAGAAAACCGCAATCCCAGCAAAATAGCATTGAACTATTCCAAGGACCATAACATAGCGGATGGCTTGGATAAAACGGATTACGATGAATTTCTATCCAATCTTCCCAAAGAATATCATAAACGCCTAACTACGGCGGAACAACTAGCTGTACGATGGATAGAAACACGAACGGAAAGGGAGATGGTAATTTACAATCAGTTAGTGGATATTACCCATAACATTATTGCCCAAGCATTTTCAGAAGAAGTGATTACCCCAGGCGTTACCACAACAACGGAAGTAGAATGGTGGATGCGACAGAAAGTGACGGATTTAGGCCTTAAGACTTGGTTTCACCCTACCGTTGATGTGCAACGGACCAGTGAAAACCTAGTAGGCCATTTGTACTCATTTTCTGGAAGGCCGGAAGATACCGTAATCTTGCCCGGGGATCTATTGCATTGCGATTTTGGGATTACCTACTTAAGATTGAATACGGATTGCCAAGAACTGGCCTATGTATTAAAACCAGGGGAAAATGCTGCTCCGGATTTCTTGGTCAATGGGTTAAAGGACGGGAATAGGGTACAGGATTTTTTAACGGGGAATATGATTGTGGGAAAAACGGGAAATGAAATCCTAGCAAAATCCTTGGCCGATGCCAAGGTTGCGGGATTACGTCCCGCTATTTATACCCACCCTTTGGGGAGTTATGGGCATTCTGCTGGGACTACTATAGGCATGTGGGATTCCCAAGGTGGGGTGTTCAAGGATGATGGGGAAAACTATCCCTTGAACCCGAATACGGTATATGCCATAGAACTGAATACCACCATTACTATCCCGGAATGGAAAAGGGACATCCGCATTATGTTGGAAGAGGCCGGTTTTTATGGCAAAGACGGGTTTCGTTATGTTAATGGCAGACAAACGGAATTACTTCTGATCCCTAGGCCAAAACCGCAACTAAAGAACTGATTTAGTGTTATTTGTCCTTTGTGTTAAATAAATAAGCGTTCTTTTTTGTAATTTGAGGAAAACGTTGGTTATGAAAAAAATTATCCTTCTACTGTTTACGGTCTCTGCCCTATGCATGGCTCAGGAGTCCAAAAAAACGATTCGCGGTACGGTAACAGATGGTTATTCGTCTATGAAGAATGTAGCAATTACAATTCAAGGAGGTTCCGAACGCACTTTTACCGATGCCAAAGGCACTTATACCGTTGAAGCTTCCGTAGGTGATGTTCTGGTATACTCATATCAAGGGATGAAAAGTGTGAAGATCAAGGTGGAGGATGTTACCCTATTCCTTAACATAACCATGATTCCCAATGTTGAAGCACTGGACGAAGTGACCGTAGTTGGTAGAAAAACAAAATCGCAAAGGGATTTGGAAAGGGAGTATGCTATCAATAAGAATATCATTCGTACCGCATATGGCTTTATTGATGGAGAACGTGCTCCTGGGCATATCAGATTTATGGGCGAAGAAGAAATCAATCCTGTTGCCCTTTGTATTCTGGATCTTTTAAAAAACCAATTTGCCGGGGTTCGTGTAGAAGGAAGTTGTATAGGTGCTTCAGGTGGCGGTGCAACATTGCAAGCTCAAGTGGCAAATTCGGCTGGAGGCACTTCCGACGCTCCAGGCACCATAGGTTCGGTCCAGACAGGAGGTAGCGCAAATTTTTCTGGAGCCTTTGGCGCTTCTGCAGTTGGTACCGGGATAAATCAAGGAAGGGTATTTATCCGCGGCAATGGTTCCCTGTTTAATTCTGCATCAGCGGTTTTTGATGTTGATGGGCAGATTTTTAGGGATGCGCCTATTTGGATCGATATTAAAAATATCAAGCGACTCGCCATCTTAAGCAATTTTGCTACTACGGCCACTTATGGTAGCCTTGGTGCCGGAGGGGTTATCGTCGTTAACACCATTTCATCAGGGGCTACCCCCAAAGATGGGCTCACGGATGTGTTGAGGCTACGGAATAACTATGTGAATGAAAAAGTCTTGGGGGCTGAAGAAATTAAAAGGAATTGGCCCAATTATCTGGTAGATATCCATAAGACTACATCCGTTGTAGCTGCAAAAGAAGTGTATGCCAAGTATAAAAAAATGTATGCTAGTTCCCCTTATTTTGTATTGGACATGCAACATTATTTTGTTGGTCAATGGAACGAAAAAGCCTTTGCAGATAGTTTAATTACGGAACATCAATTCTTGTTTGAAAATAATCCATTGCTGTTAAAGGCATTGGCATATCAATATGAGACGTTTGGCGATTTGGAAAAAGCGAATGACCTTTATAAAAAGATATTCAAACTCAGGCCCGATTATATGCAGTCCTATAGGGATCTTGCAAATAACTATAGGGACTTAAAAGATTACGTTGCCGCAGCAGGTATCTATACGCGTTTTGATTATCTAAGGGAACAGGGCCTTATGCTTGATGATCCCAATGATTTTCTAACTATCATGGAAAGGGAACATAACAACTTCCTTCTCTTTGGTAAAAGTTCGTTAGTGAAGGGGGATAAGGGAGAGGACCTCTATATTGAAGAAGAAGGTTTTAATGGAACACGCTTGGTTTTTGAATGGAATGATGGGGAAGCGGAGTTCGATCTTCAATTTGTGAATCCGGGCAACCAACACTACACGCTTCAACATACTATGGAAAGCAATGCGGAGATGATTGCTTTGGAAAAAGAACATGGTTATAGTTCCCTTGAATATCTGGTGGACAACGCCTTACCGGGGACATGGAAAATAAATATCCGATATCATGGTAACAAGAGTCTGACCCCAACCTATTTAAAAACTACTATATATTACAATTACGGTTCTTTTGCCCAGCGTAAGGAAATCAAGGTTTTTAA
This sequence comes from uncultured Croceitalea sp., assembly GCA_937959125.1. Taxonomy (GTDB): domain Bacteria; phylum Bacteroidota; class Bacteroidia; order Flavobacteriales; family Flavobacteriaceae; genus Croceitalea. Next base: position 4,724 of record CALGQU010000131.1, on the reverse strand, counting down.
ATTAAATCTCAAGGGTAAGAACCAAGCGCTTTTCAAATTGTCCGTGGGTAGTAAGTTGGTATCCAATTAGAAGTAACTGTTTTGAGACAATCGTTAGCATTCTTAGGTAGTACAAACAATAGGTTCACGACTGGAATTGTTTTCATCCCTTACTTGAACGCCTTCACTGGTGATTCTTAATATCCACCCGCTATCCAAGGCTAAAAAGCTATAATTCTTGTAAAAATTGTTAAAGTTTTTGAAACAAGTATAGTTTGGCTTGATTTTTGTAGTAAATTATCTACGTATTCAATTAGATATCATTTAAAACACACAACTATGGGGACTTCTTTTAGATTAATGTTAGTAGCACTGGTATTCACTGTTTTTAGCCTGCCAGCACAAGAAAATAGTCAAACGATCAAAGGGTATGTGTCCCACCTTGGTGTACCCTTGGTAGGCGCAGAAATTTCTGTTTTGGATAGTGATGTAAAAGTAGTTTCTGATATCAAGGGGTATTACAGTATTTCCGCTTTTCCTAAAAATACTTTGGTATACAGTTATCCGGGGATGCGGCCAGTTGAAGTAATTGTGGAAGACGTTACCAAAATTCTCAATGTCTCCTTGAATCTTGAAGTAACTGAATTAGAAGAAGTAGTTGTAACGGAAAGGCAGTTAAGTCAGAAAGAACAACAGGAAATTCAATGGAAATATGGGAAGGGTATAGTGAAAGGGGCTTTTGGTTTTCTGGACAAGCGAAGCTCGGGTGCCTCTATCGATTTTATTGAGGAGGAAGATATTTTACGATCATTTGATCTTTTGGATGCCATAAGACGTGTTGCACCATCTGCTAGGGCAATTTTTAATGATGTTGGAATCCCAACTGGAATTAGTTTGAGCAATAAATTTTTTAGATTTGACGGATCTAGACGAACGGGTTTTGACATTGATGGTTTCCTTACCTTGGAATTCCCATTTATTCCGCTTGATCAGATAAAAAGGATTGCCGTTGTCCGAACACCAATATTTGGTGCTTATGGTCGTTTTGCAAGTGCAGGATTGATTATCATTAATACAAAAAATGGTTTTACGGTTAAAGATGGTAATAACGGTGAACCTTATGATTATGCACGGTTGACCAATAATATATATACAAATGATGCTACCCAATACCAGTGGTATAACGGTAGTAAAAGTAGCTTCCTTGAACTTCTAAAGGAAACAACCACTAGTATAGAAGCATTAAAGCTGTACAAGGAGTATGGTGGTCTTTACGGTGATAATCAAGATTTTCATTTTGATACGGCAACTTACGTTATCCGCAAGCTCAATGATAAAGAAAACGGCCTTGAGATTTTACAACAAGTTAGGGAGAAGTTCAATGAAGACCCCAATGTTTTAAAGGCAACAGCTTATCTATTGGAAGACGCGGATTATCACAACATTGCCAATAAGTTATACGAGCGTATCTTGCAACTGCGCCCACGTTACGCGCAGTCCTATAGAGATTTGGCCAATAGTTACTTAACCGTTGGTGATGAGAAAAAGGCCATGGCCATGTATGCACGGTACAAGCACAATTTTACCGTTGACAAAGCACTGGTAGGTAGTGAGATTGATTCTATTATCAGTGTAGAGACCACAAATATGGTATCCCAAGGGAAATCTAAATTTTTGACGGACTATAAAAAATTGGATTTAAGTCAAGAATGGCCTATAAGGGTAGTATTGGAATGGGACAACAGTGAGGCCGAGTTTGATTTTCAATTGGTACACCCAGAAAATCAGTACTATACCTGGAGCCATACTTTGGAAAAGAACAAAGATTTTATCGCAGAAGAAAAAACAAAAGGTTTTAGCAGCAAACAGTTTTATATAGGTGCGGATAGCAAAGGCAATTGGTCTGCCAATCTCACGTATTTCGGTAACAAGTCTTTTAATAGCACCTATTTAAAGGCAACGGTGTATTACAACTATGCCAGTTACAAAGAACGAAAAGAAGTGTTTGTATTCAAACTAAAGGGTGAAGATGTGAATCAAACCCTGTTCAATATGCGAGCGCCTGCTAGGGCACGGGTAACGGCAAATTAAACCTGCAATACCCCTAAATTAAAGGACTTTTCTATAGGGGCATGGTTTGCCGCTTCAATACCCATGGAAATCCATTTACGGGTATCCAAGGGGTCTATGATGGCGTCCGTCCAAAGACGGGCGGCAGCGTAGTATGGGGATACTTGGTTATCATAACGATTTTTGATGTTATCAAAAAGCTGTTTTTCCTTTTCAGGAGTTAATGTTTCACCACTTTTTTGAAGGGACGCCTTTTCAATTTGCAACAATACCTTGGCCGCGGAGTTGCCACTCATTACGGCCAATTCCGCACTTGGCCATGCTGCTATGAGCCTTGGGTCATAGGCTTTTCCACACATAGCGTAATTACCGGCTCCATAACTGTTTCCAATAACTATGGTAAACTTTGGAACGACTGAATTGCTAACGGCATTCACCATTTTAGCCCCGTCCTTAATAATACCGCCATGTTCACTTTTACTGCCTACCATAAACCCAGTAACGTCCTGCAAGAAAACCAAAGGTATTTTCTTCTGGTTGCAATTGGCAATAAAACGAGTAGCCTTATCGGCAGAGTCGGAATAGATGACACCACCAAATTGCATTTCCCCTTTTCCGTTTTTGATTACTTTTCGTTGGTTGGCCACAATGCCTACGGCCCAACCACCAATTCTGGCGTAGCCCGTAAGCAAGGTTTTCCCAAAATCTTCTTTATATTGTTCAAATTGGGAATCGTCGACTAGGCGCTCAATAACTTCCAGCATATCGTATTGATCGGAACGGGAAGCAGGCAAAATCCCATAGATATCCTCAGGATTCTTTAAGGGCGGTTTTGAGATACCCTTATTAAAACCTGCCTTTTCAAAATCACCTATTTTATCCATAATCCCTTTTATCGTATCCAAGGCAGCTTTGTCATCTTTGGCTTTATAGTCCGTGACACCGCTAATTTCGCAATGGGTAGTGGCACCACCAAGGGTTTCATTATCAATGGTTTCGCCAATAGCTGCTTTGACCAAATAACTTCCGGCCAAAAAAATACTACCCGTTTTATCAACGATGAGGGCCTCATCGCTCATAATGGGGAGATAAGCACCGCCAGCAACGCAACTGCCCATAACGGCGGATATTTGGGTGATTCCCATACTGCTCATGACCGCGTTGTTTCTAAAGATGCGACCAAAGTGTTCCTTGTCCGGAAAAATTTCGTCCTGCATGGGCAGGTACACCCCGGCACTATCTACCAAATAGATAATGGGCAACCGGTTTTCCATGGCAATCTCTTGGGCCCTAAGGTTCTTTTTTCCAGTGATTGGGAACCATGCCCCAGCTTTTACCGTAGCATCATTGGCAACTACAATGCACTGTTTCCCTTTTACATAACCAATTTTAATGACCACACCACCGGAAGGACAACCACCGTGTTCTTCATACATGCCATCCCCGGCAAAACCACCTATTTCAATAGCATCGGTATCTTTGTCCAACAAATACGAAATACGTTCTCTTGCAGTAAGTTTTCCTTTACTTTGGTGCTTTTCAATACGTTTTTTTCCACCCCCTAATTTGACCTTAGCAAATCGGTTACGTAAATCGGACAATTTTAATTTATTATGGTCTTCGTTCTTATTGAATTTTAAATCCATTAGGTCACTTTTCTTCTAATGCTTAAAGATACTACGACAAACTTTAAACTACCTATGTTGTTTCTAGCATTTTTTACGATATTTGGATTTCTACTAAACGACGATAGATTTATGGGAATGAACAAAAATACGGTGCTCTCATGGGCTACTTTTATTATGATTTTTGTAGGATTTGGAATGATAGCACTCGGTGCTTTTAAGTATGATGAGGTCGCCGGATGGGGCTTTGCCGCCGTGGGCGTTGGTTTTTTTGCCGTTGCTTGGGTATTTAACGCCTTAAAGGGCAGGGTCTAAGAGTTAGAATACAAACAACCTTTAATTAAAATTATGTCAGAAGACAACAAGGTCATTTTTTCAATGTCCGGGGTGACCAAGACGTTTAAAAGTGCCAACACCCCAGTTTTAAAAAATATTTATCTCAGTTTTTTCTATGGCGCCAAAATTGGAATTTTAGGACTCAATGGTTCAGGTAAATCCACACTCCTTAAGATTATAGCGGGGGTGGATAAGAATTTTCAAGGGGATGTCGTTTTTTCCCCTGGGTATTCGGTAGGATACTTGGAACAGGAACCACAGCTGGATCCAGAAAAAACGGTTTTGGAAGTGGTTAAAGAAGGTGTTGCTGAAACGGTAGCTGTTTTGGACGAATACAACAAGATCAACGATATGTTCGGCTTGCCCGAGGTATATGAAGATGCGGATAAGATGCAGAAACTCATGGACAAGCAAGCGGCCTTACAAGATAAGATCGATGCTTCCAACGCTTGGGAACTGGACACCAAGTTAGAGATTGCCATGGACGCTTTGCGCACCCCGGATTCCGATAAGAAGATCGGAGTATTGTCCGGCGGTGAAAAAAGAAGGGTAGCGCTTTGTAGACTTTTACTTCAAGAGCCTGAAGTCCTTTTATTGGATGAGCCTACTAACCACTTGGATGCGGAATCCGTACACTGGTTGGAACATCATTTAGCCCAGTACAAAGGAACCGTAATTGCCGTAACACACGATCGTTATTTTTTGGATAACGTT
>CALGQU010000130.1 GCA_937959125.1 uncultured Croceitalea sp. | reverse complement strand
GGCATATCCCTTACCTCTGGAGTTCTGCTCTATAAAAACATCCATGACCCAAGCAAACACTAAATAATCCGTGGCCACTCTTGCAAAACCTATTTGATTCCCTTCGGTCTTATCGAACATACTAAAACATAAGGAATGTGCGATGGACCGTTTAACTTCCTCCATGGACCTTCCTTTGGACCAATAGGCCTCTTTGGATAGAAATTGGTGTACGAATTCCAAATCTATTCTGGTTTTGTCCGTGCTTATTTCAATGGTCCCAATCATTACAACGCTAAAAAGTTCTTAAGAACGTTAGCCCCATAATCCCCGGATTTTTCTGGATGAAACTGTGTGCCATAAAAGTTATCCTTTTGTAAGGCAGCACTATAGTCCATATCATAGGTACAACTTGCAATGGTCTCCGAGCATAACGGGGCATAGAAGCTATGGACTAGGTAAATATGGTCCTCTTCCATACCATTGAATAGTGGAGTACTCAAGTTTTTTATCTTGTTCCATCCAATTTGTGGGACTTTAACCTTACCTGAAAACTTCATCACATCAACATCAAAAATCCCCAAACCCTTGGTGTTTCCTTCCTCCGATGAGTTACACATCAACTGCATTCCCAGGCAAATACCCAAAACAGGTTGTTTTAATTGTGGAATTATTTCTTGCAACCCACTTTCCCTTAACTTTTGCATGGCACTACTCGCCTCCCCTACACCAGGAAAGATAACTTTAGCCGCATTTTTAATCGTTTCCGGGTTACTGCTTAATACTGCGTCTATCCCCAGCCTTTTAAAAGCAAATTTGATGCTTTGGATGTTTCCCGCACCATAATCAATGATGACCAATCCCCCATCTTCCAAATTGGACGCACTATCATTCTTACTAAATACTGTTTCTTTACTCATCATTATTTCTTAACCTCCTCCAACATAAGCGGAAGAAACCTATAACATCCCTTTTGTGGATGGTAATACCATCTTTTCTACGTCTTGTTTTACCGCCATTTTAATGGCTTTGGCAAAGGCCTTAAAGATGGCCTCTATCTTATGGTGTTCGTTGGTGCCTTCCGCCTTAACGTTAAGGTTGGCCTTGGCACCATCCGTGAACGATTTAAAAAAATGATGAAACATTTCAGTTGGCATATCCCCTACTTTTTCGCGTTTGAAATCGGCATCCCAAACCAGCCAGTTCCTGCCCCCAAAGTCAATAGCTACCTGCGCCAAACAATCGTCCATAGGTAAACAAAATCCATAGCGTTCTATGCCCAATTTATTTCCCAAAGCTTCATGGAACACCTCTCCCAAGGCAATCCCTGTATCCTCTATAGTATGATGTTCATCTACCTCTAAATCCCCTTCTACATTGATAATAAGGTCCATTTGGCCATGTCTTGCCAATTGATCCAGCATATGGTCAAAAAAGGCAAGCCCCGTATGGATTTCCGATTTACCGGTCCCATCTAAATTTAGGTCTATATTGATGTCGGTTTCTTTGGTCTTTCTATGTATGGACGCGGTTCTGGTGCGTAGTTTTAGGAATTCATAGATACGTTCCCAATCGTTCATCTGCAAGGCAATATACACAGAAAGGTCATTCTGGGAAACGGTAGTTTCGTCCGTCCCTAATTGCGTATCATCGTCTATAAAGATGCCTTTTGCCCCTAAATTCTTGGCAAGCTCCATATCCGTCAAACGATCACCAATGACAAAGGAGTTTTTTAGATCAAAATCATCGGTGAAATACTTTTTGAGTAACCCTGTACCCGGCTTTCTGGTATCCGCATTCTCATGGGGAAAGGTTTTATCGATCAAAACGTCATCAAAGACCACTCCTTCATTTTCAAAAGATTTTAAGATAAAGTTGTGCACGGGCCAAAAGGTTTCTTCTGGAAAAGCATCTGTTCCCAAACCATCTTGATTGGTTATCATTACCAATTTATAATCCAATTCTTTGGCAATCTTACCCAGATAGGTAAACACTTTTGGATAAAAAACCATCTTTTCAAAAGCATCGATCTGTTCATCAACGGTTTCTTTGATGATGGTGCCGTCACGATCAATAAACAATACTTTGGTCCGTCCCGTTTTCATAGTTAAAGTCTTATCCTCTTTAGTTTCCATGCAATGAAATGTTTTTTAACACATTTATAAGTCGTTTATTCTCCTCCGTGGTACCCACGGTAAAACGCAAGGTGTTTTTACAAAGCGGTTGATTGCCGCGGTTACGCACCACAATACCTTGTTTTAAGAGTTGGTCATACCGCAATACGCCATTATCTACTTTAGCAAGAATAAAATTAGCATCTGTTGGAAAAACCTTTTCAATAAAATCGATAGTTCCCAGAGCTTCTTTCAAAAGGCTACGTTCTTTTAAAATAATAGCTATTTCATCTTTTACACTTTCTCCGTCCTTAACTCGATCTATCGCCCGTTGTTGGGAAAGTTCATTGACGTTATAGGGAGGTTTTATTTTATTCAATACCGCAATGATAGCTTCAGAAGCAATACATATCCCCAAACGGATTCCTGCCATACCGTATGCTTTGGATAGGGTTTGGGTAACCACTAGATTGGGATACTTGTCCAATTGGGACACCCAGCTGGGGCTTTGGGAAAAATCGATATAAGCTTCATCAATAACGACCAAACCATGAAAATTTTTCAGCAACCGGGTAATACGTTCTTGGGAAAAGGCATTTCCCGTTGGATTGTTGGGCGAACATATAAAGATAATCTTGCTATCATTGGTGGCGGCTTTTAGAACGGCGTCTACATCCGGTTCAAAATTGGAGGTCAACAATACCTCCTTATTCTCCACAATATTTAAGTCACACAAAACGGTATACATCCCATAGGTTGGGGGCATGGTAATAATATTCTCCTTTTTGGGTTCACAAAACGCCCGAAACAATAAATCCAACACTTCATCACTTCCATTCCCTAGTAACAGTTGACTTTCTTGTATTCC
>CALGQU010000129.1 GCA_937959125.1 uncultured Croceitalea sp. | reverse complement strand
CTACCTTACCACAAACGGTATTCATTTCGGGAACCAGTTCCCATAGAGAGGAAAAGGCGACCGGTCTATTTATAGGTGATGAAGCGGTCTTTAATGAGAAGTTAAGTGTTAATGTTGGTTTCCGTTACGATTGGCAACGGGGCTTTATCAACAATGACCCAGAAGAAATCAGGGATAGTTCCGTAGACTTTGATCCAGGGGAGTTTTTGGATAACGAAATCAATTTGGAAGACTATTCCGTATCCGTAGGAGCAAACTATTTAACAGGGAAAACTTCCGCTGTTTACGCCAACTTTACACGTTCGTTTACGTTTCAAACAGTCGATGAAGTGGACGATGAGTTCTTGGATAACGAGCTCGTACGGAATTTTGAAATTGGTTATAGGGCCGGTTTAGGCGATTTAACCTTTGATGCTACCTACTTTAACACCAACATAGACAATAGTGTCTCTACAATATTTGACAACGATGTTGGTAATTTTGTGGATCGCCCTGCAGGTTCCTATGTAATCAACGGGGCAGAGATAGCCTTGTCATATACACCAAAACTGGTTCGCGGTCTTTTATTAAGTGGTAGCGTAACCCTACAGAATTCGGAATATGACAATTTTGTTCAAGCTATTGATGATGATACGGTAGATGCTATCAACGCCGCCGGAAATCCGTTAGACTTCAATCTGGTTACCGCCGGTGGCGCAACTGCTTTAAATCTTTCTGGGAACCAAGTGAGATTACAGCCAAAGACTATTTTTAACCTAAATCTTGCATATAATAGCAAATATTGGGGTGCTAACTTTGGAGGGTTTACATACACGGGGCTTTATCATGACGACGCCAACGTTTATGACAGTCAAAATCTATCTGCCTACAATACAGGAGCCTATGTGAAATTCCCACTGGGCCAAGGTGATGAAATTAGGTTTTCCCTGTTGGTAAAGAACATTTTTGATGGGGCAAGTGCCCAAAACATATTTACGGCAGGAGGTTTGGATGAAATAGTCCAAGCTACCATTGCAGACCCTACATATTCAAATCAGCTAGCGTTTGCCATTAACCAAAACCCAAAAAGGGTATTGTTTACCGTAGGCTACAATTTTTAAAATTTTAGTTTGAGTTAGTTTAAGTTTAAGTGAGAAAAAGGGAAGCCATTTGCTTCCCTTTTTTAGTATGCAAAGGTCCCGAATCATGTATTGATACCAAGTGAATTATAAAGGGCGTTAAAAAATGGGCCGTTGCTTTTTTGCTTATAAAACTATAAAGTGCTTTCATGACCTTAGCCTCGAACGATTTTTATAATGAAGTAAGCGGAAAAATGAACCAGTATTTTAGGCGCATTTTATGGTTCATTTGGTATAAGGTGCCCAATGTACTATGCCACAAAGTGTTGGTCAATGAATGTAGTGGGAAGAGCATCTCTTTTATCGCTCCGGATACACTATCTTGGAATCTGGTGGGCAGGCTGTAAAAGAAAAACAAAGTACTTCAACCTAGTATTGGTATAAAAAAAGCTATTTATTGGTTTTCCTCAAAGTGTCCCATGGTCAAAGGGGCTGCGGTCTGATAAAGGAACGCCTTCTTTCTAAAAAAGCGCAAAAAGCCTGCATTTCCCATGCGGGAACCGTTGATGCCGGACATTTTAAACGAGTTCTTTTCGGCATCAAAAACCGTATTGGTCAAACTACCGTCATTGATGCTAATGGCACCTGCTTCAATTTTTGAGGAAACTTCCAATGCCTTTTTCTTATTCCTTGAAAAAACCGAAGCGGACAACCCAAAATCACTATCGTTGGCCAAAGCAATGGCTTCTTCTATATCAGTATATTTCATCACTGGAATCAATGGTCCAAAGGTTTCCTCCGTCATCACGTCCATGGTATGGTCTACATCTACCAACACCGTTGCTTCGCACCAAAGGCCGCCATTAATATTTTGCACCTTGCCCCCAGCCAGCACTTGGGCTCCTTTGGCAACGGCATCATCAATATGTTCTTGGATTTTTTCAGCTTGCTTGTCAAAAATCAACGGTCCCATTTGTCCATTCCCCGGGTCCACGGTCATCGTTACCGCTTTTGCTTTCTGGACCAGCTTGGTAATAAAATCATCATAAATAACATCAGATACATAAATCCGTTCCAAGGATTGGCATGCCTGTCCCGTAGCTCCCACGCAGCTTCGTAACACCGCATCCGTTGCAATTTCAATATCAGCGTCTTCCAATACAATGGCGGGGTCCTTACCGCCCAATTCCAAAAAGACGGGAATAAATCGTTCAGCACAAGCGGCTCCAATTTTTTTCCCTGTAGGTACGCTTCCCGTAAAACAAATAGCGTCGGCACTGTTGACGACGGATTTACCTACCTCTGCCCCACCCCTACAGATTTTCAATACCTTATCCAGTTCAGGAACCGCTTTAATACTCTTTTCCAATCCATCCATAAACCTTGGGGTTACTTCACTGGGTTTTAACAAGACCGTTCCTCCAGATAGCAATGCCGGGACCGTATCTATGAGTGCCAATAACAGCGGAAAATTCCAAGGGCTTATCACACCGACCACGGCATAAGGTATCCATTGCTGCCCTACGGTTACGGAATTCATGGACGCGGATGTACGTTCCGTTGGTGGATCCAGCAAATGTGGTGCCCTAAAACACCAAGCGTTCATAAGCCCTAAAGTACCCTGCACCTCCACCTTCGAAATGCGCTTTCGCGCTGTATCCGCACTTAATTGCTCTGTTATTTCTTCTTGAAACTCTTGAAAACTAGAAATCCATTTTTGTACTACCGCTACCCTATACTCCACCCCCTTTGTATTCCAATCCCCTTGGGTCTTCCTAAGGCTTTGGGTCATTTCCGCTATCCTTTCCGCACTATCTTCCTGTAATTCATAATCATATTCGCCTGTACGAGGGTTTCTCACTTTCATAATAACCGTATATTTCTATGGATGTATCAAAAATACAAAAATAGTTAACTTTGTTAATCATTAATTATATTAACTTTTTTTCGTATTTTAGATTTTTAATTGATGCGCAAACTAAGAACCAGTAGCTATTCCGTTTTTTGGATAGCTGTAGCACCTAAAGATAATGAAAGTAATTCTTGAAGAGCAAGGCCTACGCGATGGCTTTCAAACCTTACCGATGACTATTCCAACAGCGACCAAAATGGAATACATCGCACGTTTGGTAGCTGCTGGCCTTAAACGTATTCAAATTGCTTCTTTTGTTCATCCAAAACTGGTGCCACAGATGGCAGATGCGGAAGCGGTTTGCGCATCCTTGGTTCGTAAAGAGGGTGTTGTTTACAGTGGTTTGGTCCTCAATGAAAAAGGTGTGGAACGTGGTATCGCTGCTGGTTTGGACCACTTGGCCTGTTCCATATCCGCAAGTAATACCCACAGTCAAAAAAACGCACGATTGACCTTGGAAGAGGCCAAAAAAGCCTTTAAAAGTATGGTCAAACGTTCTCAAGAGCATCAGATTACCGTACGTGGCGGTATACAATGCGCTTTTGGGTGCAGATATGAAGGTCACATTGGTTCCCAGCACGTTTTGGATATGGTGGACCACCATCTGGACTTGGGCATTGACGAACTTGCCCTGGCTGATTCTACAGGCATGGGAAATCCTACTGCTTTAGGGGATTTAATGGAGCAAGTGGTCCAAAAGGCAGGGGAAATCCCGGTCATCCTACATTTACACAATACCGAAAATAAAGGCTATGCCAACCTTTTTGCCGCTTTACAAGCCGGCGTACGCATTTTTGATACTGCTTTTGGTGGTCTTGGCGGTTGTCCTTTTATAAAAAGCGCCACTGGTAACATTGCTACGGAAGATACGGCAAACCTACTCCATCAAATGGGCTACGATACAGGTTTGGATATCCCCCAAATAGCGGCGATAAGCAAAGAAATGGAAGCTACCTTAGGGCATCCGTTGCCCGGACAATTGTATCAGTTGGTAGGCAACCAAGAAATTAAAATGATTTAATGGGACAAACGATATCAGAAAAGATAATTTCAAAACACGTTGGCTATAAGGTCCATGCTGGTGAACTGGTCATTAGTAACGTAGATGGTGCCATGGCCAGTGATACTACAGGACCGTTGACCATAAAAGCCTTTAGGGAAATGGGGGGCAAAAAGGTTTTTGACCCCAATAAATGTGCCTTGATCATTGATCATGCGGCACCCTCACCTAATGAGCGTATTGCCAATTTGCATAAAATGATGCGTGATTTTGCCAAAGAACAAGGGATGCGTCTTTTTGAAATTGGGGAAGGCATTTGCCATCAAGTAATGGTAGAGAACCAGTATGTAAAACCAGGGGATATTTTTATTGGAGCGGATTCCCACACACCTACCTATGGCGCCTTAAATGCCTTTGCATGTGGGGTGGGTTCTACGGATTTGGCCGCCACCATGATGACAGGTAAAATTTGGCTAAAGGTCCCACAAACCATTAAAATTACCTGTAACGGCAAATTACAAGAAGGGGTTACCGCCAAGGACCTTATCCTCTTTTTGGTGGGCAAGGTAACCGTTTCAGGGGCTACTTACCAAGCCATAGAATTCTGCGGGGAAGCCTTTGAAGGACTAAGTTTAGCAAGCCGAATGACCATTGCCAATATGTCTTCGGAAATGGGGGCCAAAACGGGTATCGTCCATCCTAAGGGATTGGAACTGGATTATGATTTTTCTGTAGTGACACCAGATGAGGATGCTACCTATATCAAAACTTTCGAGTTTGATGTTTCCGGTTTGGAACCACAGGTCAGTGCCCCGGAATCCCCGGACAATGTCCATAACATTTCCAACTACGAGGGTACAAAAATCAATTATGCCTTTATTGGAACCTGCTGTAACGGTCGTTTGGAAGATTTAGATATCGCCGCACAAATATTAAAAGGAAAAAAAATACATCCGGATGTGCGTATGGTCATCGCCCCGGCATCACAAAGTGTGTTGCTCGATGCCATGTCCAATGGGACTATGAAGACCTTGATTGAAGCTGGTGCTTCCTTGATTACCTCGGGTTGCGGACCCTGTGTTGGTACGCACCAAGGAGTTCCCGCGGATGGGGAAGTGGTCATCTCGGCCGCCAATAGAAATTTTAGGGGCCGTATGGGAAATCCAAACTCCAACATTTATTTAGGTGCCCCATCTACAGTGGCCGCATCGGCATTGGAAGGCCAAATCAGTAATCCAAAAAAATACTTGGTATAATATGGGCAAGGTACAAACAACGATTACCGCAAAGGCGCATGTATATGGCGATCATATAGATACGGACCGGATCATCCCAGGAAAATATACCAAAACCCTAGATCTGTCCACTTTGGCCAATCATGTTTTGGAGGATTTGGACCCTAATTTCAATAAAGAAGTGCAACAGGGTGATATTCTGGTAGCAGGCATCAATTTTGGATGCGGGTCCTCACGGGAACAAGCACCCTTGGCACTCAAGCAAGCCGGTGTTTCCGTGGTTATTGCCCGTGATTTTGCACGTATCTTTTTTAGAAATGCGATCAACATCGGTTTACCGGTATTGGAAATTGCCGACCACAACATTAAAAAAGGGGCAAAACTGGAAATCGACTTAAAGTCCGGTAGCGTAAAAGACCTTACCGCAAATATTTCATATACAGCGACCAAACTCCCGGATATCATGATTTCCATTCTAAATGAAGGTGGATTGGTCAACTATCTTAAGAAAAACGGTAACTACAGTTTGTAATTATGAGTAGAATTCCACCGATCAACAATCCAAAAGATGGCGCTTTGGGAACCTTGTTCCAACAGGCGGAATCCTTTATGGGTTTTTTGCCCAATGACGGTTTGGTTATGGCCCACAAACCCAATATCCTCCATGCCTTGTTCGATTTGGCCAAAGCCGTTTACGAACCGGGAAAAGTCGATGGCGGTCTAAAACGAATGATCGGGCATATTTCCAGTCTCTCCAGCGGTTGTCAGTACTGTAGCGCCCATACGGCCTATGGCGCCAACGGACAAGGGGTTGCCAAAGAGAAATTGGAAAACGTTTGGGAATACCGCACCTCTTCTTTGTTTAGCAGTGGGGAAAAAGCGGCTTTGGAACTGGCCCTTAAAGCAAGTATGGTACCTAATCAGGCGTCGGACGAGGATTTTGAGGAACTTAAAAAACACTTTGATAATGAAGCTATCATAGAAATTGTTGGTGTCATATCCATGTTCGGGTTTTTAAACCGATGGAACTCCACCTTAAATACCCAGCTGGAGGATGCCCCAAACAGTTTTTACAATTCCATAAAAAAAGAACCCCATGAGTAGCACCCCTTTGAAAGGTATAAAAGTATTGGAATTCACCCATGCCGTAATGGGTCCTTGTGCAGGCTTGATGCTTGCCGATATGGGAGCCGATGTCGTGCATGTAGAACCTGTCCACGGGGACAGTACCCGCCGTTTACAAGGCTTTGGAACCGGGTATTTCTGGTTCTATAATAGGAATAAAAAGAGTTTGGCCATCAATATTAAGTCCGATGAGGGAAAAACCCTCATTTACGATTTAGTAAAGGAGTATGATGTAGTGGTTGAAAACTTTGGTCCTGGAACCATGGATCGTTTAGGTTTAGGGTACGACGAACTAAAAAAACACAATAAACGACTGATTTATTGCTCCTTGAAAGGCTTTTTAAGTGGTCCTTATGAAAAGCGGCACGCCATGGACGAAGTGGTCCAAATGATGGGCGGTTTGGCTTATATGACGGGGCGTGAGGGCGACCCTTTACGCGCAGGGACTTCGGTAATCGATATTACTGGGGGGATGTTTGGGTATATTGGCATTTTACAAGCCTTGTATGAACGGGAAAAAACCGGGGAGGGCGGATTTGTAAAGTCGGCACTGTTTGAAACCTGTGCCTTTCTTATGGGGCAACATATGGCCTATGCTTCGCAAATTGATTACCAGATTCCCCCCATGCCCAGCCGTGTAAGTGCTTGGAGTATCTATAAAGTTTTTGATACCAAGGATAACGATAAGGCTTTTATTGGCATTATCAGCGAAAAACACTGGGAACGCCTGTGTGATGTTTTTGATTGGAACGATTGGTTGCATGACGAACGCCTAAAAACCAACAATTTAAGAATAGATGAACGGGAATGGTTTATCCCCGCCATCGATGAGCGTGTAAAACAGTTCACCAAAGCGGAGATCATTGAACGTTGCGAACGCGGCCATATTCCTTTTGCCCCTATTAGCAGACCGGAAGATCTGTTCGAAGATGAGCAGCTGAACAAAGGCGACAGCCTTATGGAAGTGAATATGGGAGACGGAAAAACCGCTAAATTGCCTAAATTCCCTTTGGAATATAAAGGCACCCGCACGGAAAAACGTTTGGATCCGCCAACCATTGGAGAGCATACGATCCAAGTCTTAAAGGAATTGGATCTTGATGATGCCACCATAGCTAAAATGGCAGAAGCCGGAATAATTAAAACAATATGAAAATTGGTAAAAGCATAAGGGCGGTTTGTATTTTATATCTCTTTTTAGCAGTGGGAACATCTGGTTTTGCCCAAGATGTTCCTGCCGATGTGCAATCCAAGATTACCGCACAGATGGCATTGCTTAGGGAGGCCCATCTCAATAGTAATCCGCAATTGGCAGAAAACCTGTATCATCCTAAGCTAATACTGACCTCACAGAGCGGAAAGACGTATACCAGAGAGCTCGCCCTATCCAATCTTAAAAATGCCTTTGAGTTTTATGAAAGTTCCGATATTCGTTTTATTCAAGTGGCTAAAGATGTGGTCTTGACCAGTTATCTCAACGAGCGTAAATACGTGAACTTTGACAAAGGCACCTTTAGGCTAACCGCTATTTGGAAACTGGAAAATGGGCAATGGCAAATTATTTCCATGCAATCTTCAAGAATTAAAAAACCAGAATAATCAATGCAAACCACAGATAAAACAGCAAAGGAAATCTATTTTGAAGTAAAGGCAAACCCGGCTAGAAAACGGTTTGGTTTTGGCAAAAAAGCTTGTTTGGTGAATATTGATATACAAAAAGCATACACTAGAACGGACCTATTTAAAACGGCCTATGAGAACGACCCTAAGCAGTTGGAGTACGTTAATCAGTTGGCCGCAAAATTCAGAAAGCTCGGGTGGCCTGTGGTTTGGACCAATGTGGCCTATATGGATACCGCGGCAGATGCAGGTATTTGGGGTACAAGAACGGACACCCCGGATAGCTTGCAAAACATTAAGTTTGGTTCCGAACGTTCGCAATTGGATGACAGATTGATTCTTGATAAAAGCACCGACGTTTTCTATGAGAAAAAGATGCCGTCGCCATTTTTTGAAACGCCACTACAATCCCTTCTAGTATGGCACCAAGTAGATACGATTGTGCTAACCGGTGGCTCCACTTCTGGTTGCGTGCGAGCAGCTGGGGTAGATTCCCTTTCCAGAGGGTATCGCACCATCATCCCAGAAGAATGCGTGGCGGATAAACATGAAAGCTATCATTATGCCAACCTTACCGATTTATCCCTAAAGTATTGCGATGTGCTGGAAGTAAAAGAAGTGTTCGATTGGTTGGAAGGATGTTAGATGTTGGATGTTAGATGTTATGAAAATTTTGAATTTGAACAACACTGGAGACTAGAGACTAGAGACTAGAGACAAGAGACAAGAGACAAGAGACAAGAGACTAAAGAAAAGAAAACAGGGACTAGAGACTAAGAAATATGAAAGAAGATCCCGGATATTACGATTATTGGCCGTATGAGAACAGGCCCAAAATAACATGGCCCAATGGTGCCAAACTGGCCTTTTGGGTGGCGCCCAATATCGAGTTTTATGAGTTGGATCCGCCAGATAATCCGTTTCGGAAACCTTGGCCGCAACCCAGTCCTGCCTTACCGGGTTATACGAGTCGCGATTGGGGAAATCGCGTAGGGCACGTTCGGCAAATGGAACTGTTGGACAAATACGGAATACGTGGATCTATTTCACTCTCCACCGCCCTTTGCGACCACCATCCGGAAATTATTGAACTGTGTAAAGAACGTAATTGGGAGTTTTTTAGCCATGGTATTTACAATACACGCTATACCTATGGGATGACGGAATCCCAAGAACGGGAAATGATCAAGGATTCCATAGCCACCATTTACAAACATACCGGACAAAAATGTGCGGGGTATCTAGCTCCTGCCCTCTCCCATTCTGAACATACCTTGGACCTTTTTGCGGAAGTGGGCACGGAACTTTTTGGGGACGAAGCCGGGTTTTATTCCTGCGACCTATTCCATGACGATCAGCCAACACCCATTAATTTAAGAAACGGCAAACGTTTTGCTTCCATCCCATATTCTTTGGAAATGAACGATACCATTGCCTATTTGGTGCAGAAAATAACGCCGCGTCGCTATGGCAAGGAACTGATGGACAATTTTGATAGACTGTACGCAGAAGGGGCAGAAAGTGGCACCATTATGTGTATTCCCACCCACAACTACCAAGTGAGCAATGCACACCGGATCAAAGCCTATGAGCAGGCCTTGGAATACATTACCGGGCATCCGGATGTTTGGGTAACCACAGGGAAAGAAATCGCCCAGTATTTCTTGGATAACTATTACGATACGGCATTAGAAGATATCAACGCTAAAAATCAACGTTATGGCCCTATTGGATAAGGACTATTTAAATTATCCGGAACGTTCCTACGGAATGGATCATGATCGTTATGAGTGGTCCATGCTTCAAGATAGAAAAGCTATAGCCTGGCCTAATGGCAAAAAAGTGGCGGTTTGGATCAATGTAGGTTTGCAGTACTTCCCTTTGAACCAAAAGGGCATCCCTTTTAAAGTGCCTGGGGGAATGACCAAACCTTACCCGGATTTACGCCATTATAGCTTAAGGGACTATGGGAACAGGGTAGGTGTTTACCGATTTTTAAAAGCGTTTGACCGCTATGGTATCATACCCACTTTTGCCATGAACACACGTTTGGCGGAGCGATTACCCTATTTGGTGGGAACGCTTAAGGAACGTCAAAATGAAATCTTATGCCATGGGTACCATATGGATAGTTTGCATTATGGTGGACAGGATTTGAAAGAAGAAAAAGCCTTGGTCCAAAAATCTTTGGATGGTTTACGGGAATTGATGGGACAGGAAATTAAAGGATGGATTAGCCCAGCCAAAAATGAATCTGCAAACACGCCGGATATTTTAGCGAACAACGGAATATCCTATTTCTGCAATTGGGTCAATGATGATATGCCCTACAATTTTAAGACCAAAAACGGCCTCTTAACCGCAATGCCGCTACCTACGGAACTAGACGATTATTTTATCATCAACCACAATCTGCATTCCGCCCAAGATTGGGCTGAACAGGTGGAAGATGCTTTTGGATTTTTATTAAAAGAGAGTGCCACGGAAGGTGGTCGTATCCTAGGCCTAAACATCCATCCGTGGGTTTTGGGGCAACCCCATCGCATTCAGTATTTGGAACGTATCTTAGATTATCTGGGAAACCATGATGATATATGGACTGCTTCTGCAAGTGATATTTTAAAAGCTTGGAAAGATAATTCTTAGCTGTTGTTCCCATGGTTTTGAATAAGGTGATAGCTCCAAAAAACTAATTTAAATTGTGTTAACTTAAACACTTCTTTGCAAACACCACTGATGCAGCAATTTCTAACGTATATTCCTATCATACTGCAATTACTTTTGTTTTTGGTGATGTTGGGTATGGGAATGACCCTAACACAAAAAGATTTTACAAGGGTAGGATTAGCACCCAAAGCGGTACTTACCGGTTTGGTCAACCAAATTTTGTTTGTCCCTATACTTGCTTTCACCATAGTTAATGTGCTGCCGTTACAACCCATGATCGCCATGGGACTTATGGTCGTTGCTTGCTGCCCCGGGGGTGCGGTTTCCAACCTCTTTTCCTATTTGGCCAAAGGGGATACCGCGTTGTCCATTACGTTAACAGCCCTTAGTAGTATCGTGACCATTTTTACCATTCCCTTGCTCATCAATTTTTCTTTGGACGCCATTTTAGGGGCATCTGGAAAATCGATCTTACTTCCCGTATGGCCAGCGGTCTACAGTATTTTTAAACTCACCGCGCTTCCCGTGATTTTGGGAATGTTCATCAACCATAAATTTCCTGTCTTTGCGGAGAAAAGTAAACCTGCCATAAAGTGGGGGTCCATCACCGTAATCGTTCTTGCATTGACGCTAATGGTCATAAAATTGGAAGAGATCGGGGACAGTTGGGTTTTTATCAAGGCATCATTTATAGCCGTAATATTGCTGAATATTGCTACGCTTTCGGCAGGTTTTTTATCCGCTAAAATAATCGGGGTTTCTACCAAACAATCCGCTACTATTGCTATAGAAAGTGGGATGCAGAATAACGTACTGGGAATGACCATTGCAATTTCCACTACCTTGCTTAACGAACCAAGGATGGCGGCAACAGCAGGGGTTTATGGTGTGGTGATGTGCTTTATCGCTATTGGTGTTATTTCAATTTTTAAACGAATGATAACCAAAGAAGAAAATTATGGAGCTACTAATAAAGGATAAACTTTTTTTGGTGGGCGGAGCCACCAGTGGTTTGGGAAAGGCCATTGTAGAAGTGCTGATAAAAGAAGGGGCAAGGGTACTCGCCGTGGCTAGAACGGAAGTTAAATTGGAGGCGCTCAAAGAAAGATCCACCCTAATAGAAACCGTGGCGGGCGACCTTTCCAAAAAAGATACACTTACCGTAATCCAAAAAAAAATAGGTGATGCCCAACTTACCGGTATGGTCATCAACTCCGGCGGTCCACCGGCAATGCCCGTTTTACAGACCACATTAGAAGACTGGGACAAGGCTTATAAAAACGTGGTCCGTTGGAAAATAGCTTTGGTACAAGAACTTTTACCCAAGATGATGGATAGTGGGTATGGACGCATCTTATTTATTGAAAGTGTGGCTACCAAGCAGCCCGTAGAAAATTTGGTGTTGAGCAATGCCATGCGCCTAGCGGTCACGGGATACGTAAAAACACTATCGCAAGAAATTGGTGGTTCTGGGGTTACCCTCAACATCTTAGGACCGGGCTATCATGCCACACAACGTATGGAAAGCCTATTTGCCAAAAACAGCGAGTTAAAAGGCATTCCAGAGGAAGACATTAGAAAAACCTTTGCCGATCAAACTTCCGTAAAGGCAATTGGAGATCCAAACGATTTTGCTTCCTTGGCTTTATGGCTCTTGTCGCCATATAGTCGCTATGTTACGGGACAAACCCTTACGGTAGATGGGGGCCTTGTGAAAGGGGTTATGGGGTAGTTAGGTAGTAGACAGTAGGCAGTAGACAGTAGACAGTAGGCAGTAGACAGTAGACAGTAGACAGTAGGCAGTAGGCAGTAGGCAGTAGACAGTAGACAGTAGACAGTAGACAGTAGACAGTAGACAGTAGACAGTAGACAGTAGACAGTAG
>CALGQU010000128.1 GCA_937959125.1 uncultured Croceitalea sp. | reverse complement strand
ATTTGGGCAAGTCAGGAAAAAAGGTCCTCTTGCTGGAAAAGAACCCCTATCCCAACCATAAGGTCTGTGGGGAATATGTCTCTAATGAAGTGAGGCCCTATTTAAAGAGTTTAGGAGTTACCTTCCATGATTTACGACTTGCCGAAATCGATACCTTGACCATCAGTACAAAAAAAGGCACGGCCCTAACCACCAAACTCCCTTTGGGAGGCTTTGGGATAAGCCGCTTTGCTTTGGACGACCTGCTCTACAAAACCGCAATACAAGCTGGAGCGGAAGTTGTTTTTGAAACGGTTGATGACATTACTTTTAAAGCAGAGCATTTTTATATTAAGACAAGCTCAAACAATACCTATCAAGCACCCATTGCGATCGGGGCGTACGGGAAACGCTCTGTTTTGGATAAGAAAATGGGGCGGGCGTTCAGTCATCAAAAATCACCTTGGTTAGGGGTAAAATGCCATTATGAGCATCCAGATTTCCCAGAGAGCCTGGTAGCGCTCCATAATTTTGAGGGAGGCTATGGCGGACTTTCCAAAACAGAGACCGGAGCAATCAACTTTTGCTACCTAACTACTTTTGAAAGCTTTAAAAAACAGGGGACCATTGAAAAGTTCAATCGCAACTGCATCGCTAAAAATCCACATTTAAGGGAATTTTTAGATCAGGCCGTCCCAACTTTTGAAAAACCGCTCAGCATAGCCCAGATTTCCTTTTCCCAAAAATCCCCGGTAAGCCATCACGTATTGATGTGTGGTGATAGTGCCGGACTCATCCATCCGCTCTGCGGTAACGGCATGGCCATGGCTATCCATTCTGCCAAACTGGCCGCCGAAATTGTTTTGGACTATTTAGAAAATGAAGATCTAGATCGAAAGGTTTTGGAAAAAAACTATACCAAGGCTTGGGAGTCCCATTTTGGACATCGTCTTTGGATGGGCCGGCAGTTACAACGTGTATTGCTAAACGATACGGCCACGTCAATAGCGATGGGAACCGTAGCGAACTCAAAAAAAATAATCCAGGCCATGATCCGCAGGACCCATGGAAAACCTATATTAGTCTAATGGATTTTAGGTTACGAAGTACGGAATTGGAACTTATGGATGATCCCTCAATGGATGCCGATAAGTATCGGGAAGCATATTTGGACATCAACCGATGTAATCGCTTACTAGGGGGATACGGAATTACGCTGAAGGCCATTGAAAAGTTAATCAAAGACAATCCAAAAAAATCGTATACGATTTTAGACATGGGTTGTGGCGATGGACAAATGCTTCGTAAAGTATCAAAATTATTGGATAGGAAAGGAATACCCGCCAAGCTCATCGGTATTGACCTAAGGGATGACGTTTTAGGTATCGCCAGGGAAAAATCGACCAATTTTCCCAAAATCCAGTTCCTTAAACAAAACATCTTAGCACTAGACAAGCAGTATGATTGTGATATTTTGCTTTGCACCCTGACCATGCACCATTTTACGGATGCGGAAATCCATCAGTTTACAAAAAAATTCATAGAAATTGCCACTATTGGGGTTATCATTAACGATTTGGAACGCAACAAAATAGCTTACCAGCTTTTTAAGTTATTCAGCTTTTTCTTTATCAAGACCCCTATAGCCAAATATGATGGCTTGGTATCCATCAGCAAAGGGTTTGTAAAAAAAGAGTTGCAAGCCTATGCCAATTCCCTGAAAACGGCCCAACATACGATTGCCTGGAAATGGGCCTTTAGATATGTATGGATAATGCGAACCAATCGACTTACTGCCCTATGACCCCAGTAAAAATTTCAGCCGTTTCCAAGGCCATTCCCAAATACAGTCGCGCTACCAAGGATATCATTCCCTTTGTGGAACTTTGGTTAGCGGGCCAAGATGAGCGCTTTAGGCGTAAGGTGGTCAAGATTTTTGAAGGGGCGGGTGTTGACAAACGCTACGGCATTATGGATATTAATGAGGTTTTCCATGCGACCTCTTTTGAAGCCAAAAACCGCATTTATGTGCGGGAAATGAAGAAATTAGGCTCAGAATCCCTTCAGAAAGCCCTAGAAAAAGCGGCATGGGAGGCCAATTCCTTGGATTATATCATTACGGTAAGTTGTACGGGGATTATGATTCCTTCCCTTGATGCGTATTTGATCAACGAATTGGGGTTAAAACAAGACGTGGTGCGCTTGCCCGTGACCGAAATGGGTTGCGCCGCCGGGGTGTCCGGACTCATTTACGCTTCCCACTTTTTAAAACAAAACCCAGGCAAACGCGCTGCGGTCGTTGCGGTGGAAAGTCCGACCGCTACCTTTCAGCTGGATGATTATTCCATGGCCAATATGGTCAGTGCCGCCATTTTTGGTGATGGGGCCGCCTGCGTACTCCTTTCTTCTGAGGAAGAAAGTACGGGACCAAGTATTGTAGGGGAGGAGATGTACCATTTTAAGGAATCTACCCATCTTATGGGCTTTGATCTTACCAATACCGGGCTCAAAATGATTTTAGACCCTGCCGTGCCGGAGGTCATTGCCTCCCATTTTCCAAACATTGTGCATCCCTTTCTGGAGCACTTGGGAACGGATATCCAAGCCGTTGACCATCTTATCTTCCATCCCGGAGGGCGTAAAATTGTACAGACGGTAGAGGAACTTTTTGGTAAATTGGGTAAAAATATTGATGTGACGAGGGCCATATTGAAGGAATATGGCAATATGAGCAGCTGCACGGTATTGTATGTCTTGGAAGATTTTATGGGTCAAGACATCAAGAAGGGCGAACAAGGGCTGATCTTGAGCTTTGGCCCCGGATTTTCCGCACAGCGGATATTGGTCAAATGGTAATATGGATACAAAGAACACTATAAAATGGGCACTTATTTTGGGCGGCAGCAGCGGCTTAGGCCTCGCCACGGCCAAAAAATTGGCCCGCCATGGGTATTCCCTTCTTTGTGTGCATAGGGACCGTCGTGCCGATTTGGAGGACATTGAAACCCATTTTGCAGAAATACGGGCCACTGGTGTTCGTTTGGAAACCTTTAATGTCGATGCGACCAATGGTGCCAAACAAGAACAGTTAGTAGCTGAAATCGCGGTAAAACTCGGTGGTGACAAAATAAAAGTGGTGATCCATAGTATCGCCAAGGGCAATCTTAAGCCTATGTATCCTAATGACAAAGGGGAATTGCAGAATCAGGACTTTAACCTGACCATCGACGCGATGGCGACTTCCTTTTATGATTGGATACGCCTGCTTACCCAAAACAAGCTTTATGACAAAGACCTAAGGGCTATGGCCTTTACCAGTGAGGGGAATATAAAGGCGTGGGCGAATTACGCTGCGGTTTCCGCAGCCAAAGCCGCTTTGGAGGCGATCATGCGGTCCATGGCCTTGGAATTTGCACCCATCGGTATAAAAGTGAACTGTGTCCAAGCAGGGATTACGGAAACAAAATCCTTTTCCATGATTCCGGGAAGTAAACAGCTCAAGGAATCAGCTTTGGCCCGAAACCCAAATGGACGATTGACCACTCCAGAAGATGTAGCCAATGCAGCCTATTTGTTGACTTTGCCCGAGGCAGCATGGATCACGGGGACGATCATTAAAGCGGACGGAGGGGAAAGCTTACGCTAATGGAGACCAAGCAAATCATTGCTCAATTACCTTATAGCCCGCCTTTTCTCTTTGTGGACGAACTGGAGTCCGTTACTCCCGAAGGTATTACGGGCTCGTATACGTTTCCTAAAGATGCTTTTTTTTATAAGGGCCATTTTAAAGATTATCCCGTAACGCCCGGGGTTATTTTAACGGAATGCTGCGCTCAAATAGGCCTTGTATGCTTGGGAATCTATGTGTTAGATCAGGGTACCGCAAATGCCATGGGCATAGGGATGAGCAGCACGGAAATGGAATTTTTAAAGCCGGTATATCCTGGGGAACGGGTGACAGTAGCGTCCGAAAAGGTCTATTTTAGGTTCCAGAAACTAAAATGTAAGGTGAAGATGTACAATACCGATGGGGAGCTTGTTTGCAAAGGGACCATATCCGGCATGTTTAAAACCCCAGAAGATGACAAATAGGGTAGTGGTTACCGGTTTAGGGGTCTGTGCACCCAATGGGGTGAACTTGGAGGCGTTCAGAAATTCCTTGGAGAACGGAAGTAGCGGCATACGGTTTCATGAAGAATTGAAAAATCTAAATTTTTCTTGTCAAATTGCTGGAAAACCGAATATTGATGAAGTTAATTTAAATGATTACTTTACCAATGTTCAACTGAAAGGGTTAAACTCCAGTGGCTTGGTTTACGGGGTTATTGCCGGTTTGGATGCCTGGGAAAATGCGGGATTACAAAAAAACGAAACTGAGCCGGATTGGGACAGTGGTATTGTCTTTGGCACCGGGATCTTAGGTGTCGATAAGTTTCGGGAAGCAGTTTATAAGGTAGACCAAGGTGATGTGCGCCGCTTGGGAAGCACGGCTGTTATCCAAACCATGGCCAGTGGTATCAGCGCATTTTTGGGCGGTATGCTGGGCGCAGGGAACCAAGTGACCACCAATTCTTCTGCCTGTACTACGGGAACGGAAGCCTTACTTATGGGCTATGAACGCATTGCCAGTGGAAAAGCGCAGCGCATGCTCGTGGGGAGTTGCAGCGATAGTGGTCCTTATGTTTGGGGCGGTTTTGATGCGATGCGTATCCTTCCCAATAAATACAACGACCACCCAGAAGCCGCAAGCCGGCCCATGAGCGCTACGGCTGCCGGTTTTGTACCGGGAAGTGGGGCAGGGGCCCTGGTATTGGAATCTTTGGAAAGTGCTTTGGAACGCGGGGCACACATTTATGCGGAAGTATTGGGAGGGGCCAGTAATAGTGGCGGACAGCGCAATGGCGGAAGTATGACGGCCCCCAATAGTGCCGCGGTGCAACGGTGCATTACGGATGCTTTAAAAAACTCCGGCACAACCGCAGCGGAAATCGATACGATCAACGGGCATTTAACCGCAACCACCAAAGACCCGGAAGAGATAAAGAACTGGACGGAAGCCCTTGGGCGTAAAGATGCCGATTTTCCCACCATTAATTCTTTTAAAGGGCATTTTGGACATTGTTTGGCCGCTTCCGGCAGTATTGAATGTGTGGGGACGGTGCTACAATTGGCGGAACAAAAGCTGTATGGCAGTTTAAATTGTGCCGATATCCATCCAGAAATCACAAAACACATCGATAGTAGCTGTATTCCCCAGAGTACCAGGGATTTTGCTGCCAAAATTAGCGCAAAAGCCAGTTTTGGTTTTGGAGATGTCAATGCCTGTGCTATTTTTAAGGCTTATACATAAAGGAATGGAAAATCAAGGACAACTTGCATCACTTACTAAAATTATAAAACCCTATCTACCTGATGATGTAGCTATTGAGAGTGTAGACCTTAACAGTCACTTTATAGAAAATTTAAATATCAATTCGGCCAATTTGGTGGATATCGTACTGGATGTGGAGGACGAATTTGATATTCGGCTAGAAAATGAGGATATGGATCGTATGCAGACCGTAAAGGATGCGCTGGAAATCATCGCCCTAAAAACCAAAGAAAAAGAAGCATGAGACTTTCCCATAAAAAATGGTTATGGACGGATGGTAGCGAGGTTGCCTTGTTCTGTGCAGGGCCGTATGGCTTAGTGGAAAGCGATTTCTTAAAGCACCTAAGAGCAGCAACCTATATTGGGTCCAAGGAATCTTGGCCCTCACCATACTCGTGTTGGGATTCGTATTATTGATTAACTTCTAAATTGGAAGAAGATGTACAAAGAAAATAGAATACCGCTAAAAGATTGGGTACTTCAAAGATTAAAAGTAGACCCCAAATTACTGTTGGTATATATGCTGGTCTATTTTAGTTGGGGGCTCCTTATGAACTGGTTTGGAACCCAAGTAGAGATTGCCCGTTTTACCTTTTGGTGGCAAGTCATCAGTTGTTATATCTTGTATATGGTCCCCATTTCCCTCTTGTTAAGGGGATTACCGTTCCATGCCCAATATGCATATGGATTGGTAGCTATGGGCCTGTTGGAGTTTGGGGGCTATGCCTTGGAAACTTCTTACGCTTACCCCAACAATTTGCTGGACCAATTCTTTAATGAACGTAACTTTAGCTTGGGAATGGCCCTGTTTTTCGCACTTTATTTTCCTGCGGGCAATTGGGCTGTAGGAAAATTATATGCCTTATCATTTAAGAAGGGTTGATTTTTTCCATTGGTCGATTATTTCCGGATTTCACCCTTTTATTATCCACATAATTCTGATTTGCAATACTTTAGCCATAGACACATAACTGAGAACTATGGATATGAAAATTTTAGTGTGCGTAGCCTTCTTATCGATTGCGGCACAGGGAATATCACAAGAAACCCGGGGACAACAACAGGCAAAAACCAATGAGTTGCATAAAAGCCGAAGTGCAATATCCCGTTTTGACCACAATTTATTGGATTCCGAAACCGAAAAGGAGCGCAGAAGAATGGAACAGGAACGGCAACGGGAACAATTGTTGACTTATTTGGATACCGCATCCATTTCCCAATCCTTAAAGCGGAATATCTTGTCCGATATGGATAAAAACCCATTTTCTGGGCGGTTCAAAAAATTTATGCTCCGGTATCGCAAGGATATGAAAGCCGCTCGTGCCAACAATGCCATGGCACAGCAGAAATAACGGCTGGGATTATTCCAACTGAAATTCAAAACGGACGTTTACCTTATTGTCCTCCCGCTTCTTTTTGATTTTAATACCAAAATCTGAAGTATATAATGTAGCTGTACCGATCAGTTTTTTTCCTTCGGAGGAAAATACAATGGATAGGGGCTTGGAAACCCCTTTTAACGTCAAGATGCCGTCCACGGCATACGAATCCCCATTTTTGGCAATGGTACTGCTCTTGTAGTGTATTTTGGGATAATCACTTTTATCAAAGTACTTTCCGCTTTTTAAGGACCAATTGCGCAGTCCATTATTGGTGTCCAAGGTTTCCGTGGCTACGGTGCCTTCCAAAACGGAAGCTTCCAAATTGTCCCGATCCAACACGGATTGCGATTCAAATCCGCTTATGGTGCCTTTTACGCCCTTGTCCACAAACTCAAAACTAATAGCGGCACTCGCAATCTTTTGCTGGCCCATACCCAGTAGGGGGGAAAGCAAGGATGCAAAGAGGGTGGCATAAATAAGGTGTTTTAAAAAAGATGTAGTTCCCATAGCTATATAGTCCTAAAAATAAAAATAGCTTACAAACTTGGTTTTTATCATTATTTGTAATGTTAAACTTACATAAATATGTAATTTATCAACATAATTATCAAGAAAAATTACGAACTTTAGGGTATAACCCAAAAATAAACCATGGATACCTTAAAGATAGAACAGGATGCCCTCCAGGAAATGCTGATGGTTTTGGAACGTAACCATGTAAAAATTCAGCAAACCCTGCAGAAATTGAATTCGTATAAGTGCGAGCCTACCTGTTATGAAGGGTTTAAACGATTGCAGGGCTTGCGGGACGATATTGACCGATTGAAACGGGAGCATCTGGAGTTATTCCAAAGCATGGATATACGATCCATGGCCGCAGACAAGCCCGTACTTTCCAGAATGCAGGGGCAAATCCAAAATTTTAAAGAATTGGATCGCAAGATAGAGGTCTATCTCTTGGATACGGCGGCCACCCATTGATTATCTTGTTAACCGAGTATAAAACAAAAAATTACAAGCTAGTAATTCGAGCTTATAGTAGCAGAGAAATACTAGATACATTGATGCTACGCAAGCTGGTAAGCGAGTCTTGGATGTTATAGCTAGAGTTTTATTAGATGCTATCATTGAACAATGAAATAAGATTTCCTTTCATTTGAAATAAGATATTCTTA
>CALGQU010000127.1 GCA_937959125.1 uncultured Croceitalea sp. | reverse complement strand
TCAATGCCAAATGTAAACATGAGGATTCTATATATTCACCAATATTTTAACACCCCTCTTGACCCAGGAGGCACTCGTTCATATTGGATTGCAAAAAAGTTGATTGCCGCTGGGCATAAGGTAACAATGCTTACCACGGGTAGGGATGGAAAACCGACTAGAAAAGTTATTATAGATGGAATAGAAGTCATTTACCTAAATGTACCCTACGATAACAAAATGAGTATTTTTAAAAGACTGTTGGCATTCGTCAAATTCATGCTCCAAAGTTCTTTTAAAGTGCTTTTTGGGCCTAAGCCAGATTTAATCATTGCAACTTCTACACCGCTGACCATAGGGTTTCCTGCCTTGGTAGGTAAAATAGTTAAAAATATCCCATTTTTATTTGAAGTCCGGGATTTATGGCCAGAAGTACCCGTTCAGATGGGAGGCCTTACCAATGGGCCCCTTATTAAACTAGCCTATTGGTTTGAAAAAAAAATCTATAAAAATGCCGAACACATCGTGGCTCTTTCCCCTGGAATGGCGCAAGGGGTTTTAAAAACCGGAATTCCAAAAGACAAGGTTACCACCATACCCAATATGTCCAAGATTGATGAGTTTAAACCATTACCCATTTCAAAAGAAAAAATCCAAGCTTTAGGACTTAAGCAAGATTCATTTAAAGTGGTTTATTTTGGAACAATGGGCATTGCCAATGGTATGGAGTATATTGTAGATGCAATACAATTCATTGAAGAGGAAGATGTTGAATTTGTTTTTTTAGGAGGGGGTGCAAGAGAAGAAATTATAAAGCAAAAATGCGAAGAACTGGGTTTCAACAATGTATTTTTTTATGGGATGATGCCAATGGCAGAGTTGGCCAAAATAGTAAACGTTTGTCATGTATCGTTGGTTACTTTCCAAAATATACCCATTTTAGGAACCAATTCCCCAAATAAACTGTTTGATACACTCTCTGCCGGGAAAGCGATCATAGTCAACTCCAACGGTTGGACCAGAAAATTGGTGGAAGACCATCAGTGCGGCCTATATGCAGAACCTACCGACCCAAAAAGTTTGGCAAATCAAATTCTTAAGTTAAAAGAGAACCCGGAACTTTGTGCTAAACTTGGAAGAAATGGAAGAAAGTTGGCGGAAAATACTTTTGACAAAACAATTTTATGCCAACAATTTGCAAACTTGGTATCCAATTTAGAAAAGAAAATAAATTGATCCTATTTAATATTAAGTTTTAGAATTATGTATCATCCGCATTTAAAACGGTTTTTGGATTTGTTTTTTTCACTAATGGGAATACTTGTTGCCAGTCCAGTACTTTTTCTCCTTTCCATTTTTTTTTATGTATCCAATAACGGCAAGATATTCTTTATACAAGAGCGTCCGGGTAAGGATGAGCGAATCTTTAAGGTCATCAAATTTAAGACCATGAACGACAAAAAAGATGCGGAAGGGAATTTATTGCCGGACAACAAAAGAATTACCAAGATCGGGGCCCTTGCCAGAAAGTTATCCCTAGATGAAATTCCACAACTTTTCAATGTACTAAAGGGAGATATGAGCTTTATTGGCCCTAGACCACTATTAGTGCAGTATCTACCACTTTATTCCCCGGAACAAAAAAGAAGACACCATATTAGACCTGGTATAACCGGGTGGGCACAGGTTAATGGCAGAAATGCCATTGGTTGGCCAGAAAAGTTCAAGTATGACATTTATTATGTGGATCATTTAACCGCAGCATTGGATCTTAAAATCATTCTACTCACCATTAAAAAGGTTTTTGCCCGAGATGGTATTAATAATGATGGGGAGACCACCATGCCTTATTTTACGGGAAATTCCTAAAAGACTTAGCACTTGAATCCAAAAGAAAAACCAAGGGATATGGATATCCCTTGGTTTTTCTTTTAATCTAATATGAATTAATTTTCAATTAAACAATCATGCCCGCGGCAACGGTTTCATTGGTAGATTCATCTATTAAAATAATACTTCCTGTTACCCTATTGTTCTTATAAGAATCAATCATAAGGGGTTTAACAGTGCGTAACTTTACTTTACAGATATCGTTCATCTGCATTTCTTTGTCTTCAAATTCGCGACCTAAAGAATTGATATCTATTTTATAGATTACTTCCTTGATCATTGCGGTCTGCTCGTTAGAGGTATGTCTTACGGTATACTTAGTTCTTGGTTTTGAAGCATTACTATGTAACCAACATAACATTACTTCCATTTCCTGTGAAGCCTGCGGTTTATTATTAGACCTAACGATCATATCCCCTCTGGCAATATCAATATCATCCTCTAGGGTCATTGAAATGGACATTGGGGCAAAAGCTTCATCAACACTACCTGCCGGTCCTTCAATAGATTTCACTTTAGAAGTAAAGCCAGAAGGTAAAACGGTGACTTCTTCCCCTGTTCTAAAAATACCACTGGAAATACGTCCTGCATAACCTCTATAATCAATAAATCCATCCCTTTGCGGACGTAAGACGGTCTGCACCGGAAATCTTGAATCCACTTTATTGATATCACTACTAATATGTAAGGTTTCTAAGGTGTGTAACAAAGGGGCTCCTTTATACCAGTCCATATTTTCTGAACGGTTGACCACGTTATCCCCAAGCAACGCACTAATAGGTATGAACCTAACATCTTTTACAAACAATTTTGTAGAGAAGTCTTTGAATTGTTTTAGGATTTTGTTGTAGGCGTCTTCTTGAAAATCTACCAAGTCCATCTTATTTATACACACAATTAAATGTGGTATTTGCAAAAGGGACGCTATGAAGGAGTGTCTTTTCGTTTGTTCGATTACTCCATGTCGGGCATCTACCAAAACGATTGCGGCATTTGCAGTTGATGCTCCTGTAACCATATTTCTTGTATATTGAATATGGCCTGGGGTATCTGCAATGATAAACTTACGTTTTGGAGTCGTAAAATATCTATAGGCAACATCAATGGTAATTCCCTGTTCCCTTTCGTCTCTTAGGCCATCTGTAAAAAGGGCTAAATCTACTCCCTCATGACCTTTTCTTTTACTTGTGCTTTCAACCGCTTCCAGTTGGTCTTCAAAAATAGATTTTGAATCGTACAATAGACGGCCTATCAACGTGCTTTTTCCATCGTCAACACTACCGGCAGTGGTAAATCTTAATAATTGGTTATCGCTTATACTCATTTTGATTGTATCCTTTTTATATTAAAAATAACCTTGTTTTTTTCGATCTTCCATAGCGGTTTCCGATCGTTTGTCATCTGTTCTATTGCCCCGCTCCGTTTGGCGCATTGCAGAAACTTCTTGAACTACTTTTTCAACGGTATCGGCGTCTGATTCTATTCCTCCGGTAATCGTTATATCCCCAAGTGTCCTAAAACGTATTTGCTTGGTAACGATTTCTTCATTCTCTTCCAAAATCAAATATTCTGAATTGGGTATCCAAGATTCATTTCTCCATACGACTTCACGTTCATGCGCTAAATAAAGGGATGGAATTTCTATATTCTCTCTCAAGATATAGTTCCAAACGTCCATTTCCGTCCAGTTACTTATTGGGAATGCCCTAAAGTGTTCCCCTTCAAAGTATTTTCCATTAAATAAGTTCCAAAGCTCCGGGCGCTGGTTTTTTGGGTCCCATTGTCCAAAATCATCCCTGTGCGAAAAGAAACGTTCTTTTGCCCTTGCTTTTTCCTCATCACGCCTTCCCCCACCAATTGCGCAATCTACTTTATTGGATTCTATAGCATCCAATAGGGTGGTTATTTGTAATGCATTTCTAGTAGCGTTCTTTCCTTTCTCTTCTGCTACCCTACCGGTATCAATTGATTCTTGGACGGAACCTACAATAAGACGTGCATCCAATTCTTTGATCAAATCATCCCTAAATTGTATGGTTTCGGGAAAATTATGCCCTGTATCCACATGCATCAATGCAAAAGGAATCTTACTTGGATAAAAGGCTTTTTTAGCTAAATGGGTGACAACTATAGAATCTTTTCCTCCAGAAAAAAGAATTACCGGGTTCTGAAATTGAGCCCAAACTTCCCTTAAAATGTAGATAGCTTCGGATTCTAGCTCGTCAATGTAGTTCAATGAGTAATTGTACTCGTTCATTTTGTATGACTTAAGTTATTTTTGATTTTGTTATAAATGATTTCAACTGATTCTTCTATTGAATTTTTTTCCGTAACCTCAACATCCTCATTTTCTGGAGCTTCATAAGGCGCGGATATGCCCGTCATATTCTTTATTTCACCATTCCTGGCCATTTTATAAAGTCCCTTAACATCCCTTCGCTCACATTCCTCAATACTCGTATTTACAAAAACTTCAATATAATTTTCTTTTCCAACCGCCTGTTCTAT
Organism: uncultured Croceitalea sp.; assembly: GCA_937959125.1. Lineage (GTDB taxonomy): Bacteria > Bacteroidota > Bacteroidia > Flavobacteriales > Flavobacteriaceae > Croceitalea. Next base: position 2,814 of record CALGQU010000127.1, on the reverse strand, counting down.
AACTGCCCTATCCTTTCTATACGGGGCTACAAAGGCTGCTAACACCACAAGACCTGCATCAACGAATAAATTGGCCACTTCCCCAACCCTTCTGTTGTTTTCTGACCGATCATCTGGGCTAAACGAGAGGTCTTTGTTGATGCCATGCCTTACATTATCGCCGTCCAAGGTATACGTTTTAATTCCTTCTGAAAACAATTTTTGTTCTAAAGCATTGGCAATGGTAGACTTACCTGAACCGGACAAACCCGTAAAAAATATCAAAAAAGAATTATGCTTGTTTGCTTTTCTACGCTCTTCAACCCCTATTTTAAATTGGTGCGCTGTAATATTTTTTTCCATTTTTTTAATTTGTGCCTATTGTCCAGTCCGTAATTTATCTTGTACCAAGCTCGTTCGTGCAAATAGTATAATATCATTTTGGTAAAAACTTCCGCAGCACCGATCTTTAAACCGGTCATTGGATTACCCGATATTATCCAAGACAATATTATAGTATCAATGGTACCAATAAAGCGCCATGTAATGGTTTTGATCAAGTGTCTGGTCTTACTATTGCCAAGCTCAAAACGTAACCAAACACGCTCATGGGCGTAATAGAGTACCATCTTGGTCAACATTTCTGAAAAACCAATTTTAAGGCCCGTAAATGGATTTCCCGAAATTATCCAAGATAGGATAACGGTATCCACTGTCCCCACAAACCTCCATGTAATGGTCTTGGCTAAATGCCTTTTGTATGAAACTTTTTTACCCACCTTTAACTATAAAATAGCTGTTCAAAAGATTTTCTTTGTTGTACCCCAATTCCTTTTCCGTATCTTTGGAGGTCACCTTTAAGCCAACGGCATTGCAAATAGCTTGACCTGCTGCGGTGTCCCATTCCATTGTTGGCGCAAATCTTGGATAAACATCTGCCTTTCCCTCTGCAACAAGACAAAATTTTAGTGAGCTTCCTTTAGATACTATTTCCACTTCTCTAAAGTCATTTTTTAATGCAGCAACAAAGTCTTCCGTATCCTTGTTCATATGGGATCTACTCCCTACAACTCGTATTGTTCCATTTAATTGTCCAGAAGGTTCAATTTTATCGTTCTTCTCGAAAAGAGATTCTTCCAAGTGATGGTCTTTTGTCAATGTACTCTTATAGGCTTTTTGCGTATTGACATTCGCATAATACAATTCCCTGGTTACCGGCACATAAATTACCCCTAGTTGGGGGGCTCCATCTACCACATATGCTATATTAACGGTAAATTCCCCATTTCTTTTTATAAACTCCTTGGTCCCGTCCAAAGGATCCACGATCCAACAACTTGTCCAGTCCTTCCTATCTTCATAGGCAATCTCCTTATTTTCTTCACTAATGATCGGGGTATCCGTATTGACCAAATAGGAATTGATTACTGTATTTGCTGCCAAATCTGCTTGGGTCAAGGGAGAATCGTCCTTTTTGGATTGAACACCTAAATCCCCACTGTCATATACTTTGAGAATCTCTATCCCCCCCGATATAGCAGCTTTAACTGCTATTTTTAGTCTTTCTTTGTTGTCCATTTTTGATTTGATGTTATTTCTTAGTTTTATTTCCAAAGCACCTTAAATTCCGTTCGTCTATTCTCTTTGTGTTTTTCTTCTGAACAGTATACACCATTGATACACTCATTGGTAATAACCTTTTCCCCCAAAGCATCGCTTACCAGTCTTTCTTTGGGTATACCGTAGGTTTCCAATTGGGATATTGTCCTATTCAATCTTCGTTCAGATAACCATAAGTTGTACTTGTCCGTTCCCCTGGCATCCGTATGGGAGGTTACTTCTAAAACTACATCTGGATTGTCCTTAAGGATTTGGGCCAGGTTCACTAACAAATCTTTGTCCTTTTTGGTGAGGTAAGAAGAGTTAAAATCAAAATATACATAACCCAAGGCTTTTATCTTAGCTTCAATAGCATTCCTTCTCGATTTTTCCGCATTGCGTTTAGCTTCCTCTTCAGCAGCCAGGTTAGCGGCTTCTTCTTCCCGCTTCAATTTTTCGGCAAGTTCACGTGCCAATAGTTCCGCTTCTTCGGCAGCGGCTATCGAATCTTGGATTCGCTGTTGCTCCTCCATTTCCTGTATTAGTTCAAGTTTTTCCTCCCCTTTTTTTGATAATCCCTTTTTAATACCAAATTGATATACCACTCCAGCCGCATGTTGAATATGGTTGGTAGAATTATCTGCATTCATTGTCCATTTACCGGTAGAGTTAAAATCCAATCCCCATCTGTCCGAAATCCAAGTTCGAAATCCTAGGCTAGCATTGAACGTGCCCCTACCTTGGTTGTTGGCATCCGTATAACCCGCTCCAACGCCAACATATGGGTCAAACCAACCGGTTTGCCCTAAAATTTGATTAAGATCGTAACTGGCCCTAAAATCAATGGCGAAGTAATCGATATCTTCTGGGTTAATAGTACCATCTACAGTTTTCCCCTCTTGGTATACATTATAGGTCCCTATGGCTTCCAATCCTAAACCATTCTTAAAGTACCGCCCAACACTTATTCTTGAGGGAAACGGCAAGATGTTCCAATTATCGCTAACATTAAAAACATCTGAAAATTCTGAGCCGGCATCATCTACGGCATTAAAACCAACCCCAAATATCCAAGAACTAGAGATAATACTGTCTTTTGAAGTTAAACGCAAGTCTTGCGCATTGTTATTTTGAACAACCATGACACTGAAAACCAATAAGATAGGTTTTAAAAATTTCATAATCAGTAATTTGGGGATTACAGGGACAAACTTAGCACAAAAACTAAAAATTACA
>CALGQU010000126.1 GCA_937959125.1 uncultured Croceitalea sp. | reverse complement strand
GGAGACTCCGCCATTGATAAAATAACGGGAGGGGGTATTTTTGATACTGACGCCGATACTAACATCGGCCTGAAAGTTTGGACTGAACAAATGTGCGATACCACTGCGGAACAAAGCGTCCGAATAGCGGTCGCTATCTATACCTTGGTGCTCGCCAAAAACACTCCATTTGGGGTTCCGAAAGGCATGGGACAGGGAGATGATGTAATTCAATTCTGGAAAGTCCGTGCTTATCCGATCATAGGCAATATTGGTAATCAATACCCATCTGGGGGTCAAACGGCTTTGGGTAGCCACCATGGCCCTGTAGGATAGGGTAGGATCTTCTATAAAAAAGGGATTCTCCCCTAAATTAAAGGTGGCCCCACCATAAACGGATATGGCCGGCAATAGGTTTTTAAATTGGAATTTGTTGTTGGCACGCCAACTGTAAAGGTTAGGTTTATTGGCCTCTGGATTTTTAAACGGGTCAAAGACCAAGTATTTTAAACCCAAACGGTTTCGGGAAAAGTCCGTGCGGCGTTCAGAAATACCAAAATTCAAGAAGGAAATATCTTGCGAAATAAAGGTCCCCTCATAGTTGATTTCTAAATTCTCCAGAAGCAATCCATAACGCAGGGAAAGCTCGGTCCCAATAATCTTGGATTCCGTGTTGATATCCACATGGTCACGCTGCTCGTAAAGTAACCCCCATTCTGCTTGTACTACATTTTTACCTACGGCATAGGCACTTACGGATTGACCGGGGCGGTTGGAATTGATGACGTCCGTATATTGCGCTTTAAGCATTACGGGCAAGAAAAAGAGCAGGAATAACAGGTGTTTGCTACTGGCCATAGACTGATTTTAATACTTTTTTATGAAACATCTTGTGGTGTTGGGGTACTAACAATGTAATTTTGGACGTATAGCGACAGTACTATGGTTTTATTACAAACGATTCTTATACTCATCTTAGTATATTATGGAATCAAAATCCTTTTGAAATGGTTGGCCCCGCGTTTACTCAACTATGCGGTAAAAAAGACTACGGAACGGTTTGGGGGGCAGTTTGGTGGTCATCAAGAAGGTCCAGCGGATATGGGAAAGCAACGAAAGACAAACAACAAAAGAACCGCCCCAAAATCCAATCCCTCAAAAAAAGTTGGAGAATATATAGATTTTGAAGAAATTGAGTGATCTTTGAGTACTCAATGACACTGTATGAAATTCTCTGCCAAGGCTAGTTTTACCCATCTCTTTGTTTTCGGTTTTTTTATTGTTGCGGCGTTGGCCTATTTTCATCCGGTATTACAGGGGAAAGCCATTTACCAGTCAGATATCGCTTTGTATAAGGGCATGGCCCAAGAGCGCAATACCTACAAAGAAACCACAGGCGTTGAGAGTTATTGGACCAATAGCGCTTTTGGGGGCATGCCCACCTATCAGTTGGGGGCCAATTATCCTCATGATTACGTGAAAAAATTAGACCGCTTGATTCGGTTTTTACCCCGCCCAGCGGATTATCTATTTCTTTATTTTATCGGATTTTATATCCTCATGCTTTGTATGAAGGTCGATTATCGCCTTGCGGTATTGGGAGCTTTGGCCTTTGGTTTTTCTACCTATCTTATCATTATCCTTGGCGTAGGGCACAATGCCAAAGCCCATGCCTTGGGCTATATTCCTATGGTGCTGGGCGGTATTGTTTTGGTCTTTCGTAAAAAATACATCCTTGGCTTTTTGCTTACGACCGTAGCTATGGCCTTGGAAATTAGCGCCAACCACTACCAGATGACCTATTATTTTATGCTATTGGTCCTGCTATTGGGCTTGGTACACTTCGTATATACCATTAAAAATAAAGAGCTGAAACATTTCTTTAGTTCGGTGGGAATTTTAGTAGGGGCCGTGCTATTGGCCATAAGCACCAATGCCACAAGCCTTATGGCTACCAAGGAATATGCGGACTGGAGCACACGTGGGAAATCTGAACTTACCATAAATCCTGACGGTACCGAAAAAGAAGCCGTTAACGGCTTGGACAAGGACTACATTACCTATTACAGTTATGGCGTTTTGGAATCTTTGGATCTATTTATACCCCGCCTTTTTGGGGGGTCCGGTCAAGAAGCTTTGGGTAAGGATTCCAAGGTGTACCAGTTTTTTATTGAGCAAGGAGTTCCACCCTCACAGGCTATTGATGTTTCCGGTTTATACCTCTATTGGGGACCACATCCCGCCTCTGGCCCTGCAGCACCGGCTTATTTGGGTGCGGTCATATTCTTTTTGTTTGTGCTATCCCTCTTTTTGGTAAAAGGGAAAAAGAAATGGTGGCTGTTAAGTGGTGTAGTACTATCATTATTGCTTTCTTGGGGGAAAAATTACCCAGACCTTAGGGACTATACCCTTATGGGGTATATCTTCTTTTTCCTTTGTTTGGTCGCTGTCTTTTTTGTCAAGAAAAAGGTCAAACCGTGGCTCATTATCGGTGCAGTGATTTCCATACTTATAGCTTGGAGTGACTTTTTACCCACACCAACAAATTTTATGATCGATTATTTTCCGCTATATAATAAGTTTAGGGCGGTATCCTCCATACAGGTCATTTTAGAACTGTGTGTGCCGGTTTTGGCTATTTTGGGGCTGCACCAATTCTTTAAAAAATCCGTAGACCCATCAAAAAAATGGAATGCCCTTAAATGGGGTGTCTTCATTACTGCTGGATTGGCCATTGGTTTATTTTTAATGAAAGGATTTTTTGATTTTGAAGGGAGTAATGACGAACGTTTTAAATCCTATTTTGGTGATGCGGCATTGGATGTCCTTCGAAGCGATAGGGAATCCGTCTTTGTTTCGGATACCTTTAGGTCCCTCATTTTTGTATTGTTGACCGCGGGGGTTCTCTTTTTGATGCTCAAGGAAAAGATAAAATACAGCTTGACGGCACTTTTATTGGGGGTGGTATTGTTGGTGGACTTAGTGGGTGTCAACCTACGTTATGTAAATGAAGAGGATTTTGTGCGAAAGCGTGCTGTGGAACAGCCATTCCAGGCGACTGCGGTAGATAAGGAAATTATGAGGGACCAATCCATATTCCGAGTTTTTGACCCACAGGAAGGGTTGAACGGTTCCCGTACATCTTATTTTCATAGGTCATTAGGGGGATACCATGCCGCTAAGCCCCAAAAAATGGAAGATTTGGTAGAATTTCACCTGTACAAAAACAACTTACAGGTGCTCAATATGCTCAATGTAAAATATATTGTCCAACAAGATGAAGAAGGACAAAAATTTCCTGGCTTAAATGAGGATGCCAATGGCAATGCATGGTTCGTACAAAAGCTAGAGACGGTTACTAGTGCCAATGCCGAAATTAAAGCTTTGGATACCCTCAATACCAAAACCACGGCAGTTATTAATACAGAACAATTTCCGGAAGCCCGGGCAAAACGTTTTGCCGTAGATTCTTTGGCCACGGTTAAGGTATTGGATCACAGACCGGATTATATTGCCTATGAAACCAACAATGACAATGACGGTTATCTGGTGTTTTCAGAAATGCACTATCCCAAGGGTTGGGTCGTCCAAGTTGACGGTAGGGAGGCGTTCCATCAAAAGGTAAACTACGCCCTAAGAGGTATGGAAGTACCCGCAGGGAAACATAAAATAGAATTCTCCTTTACTCCCCAAGTTGTAGAAACAGGAAGTAAGATCGCGTTGGCAGGGAGCGCACTCTTTGGGTTGCTGGTATTGGCAAGTATAGGATGGGCCTTTAGAAAGAAGAAACCGGAAGAAAGCAACGCATAACCATGGACAAGGTGCTCATTGTTTGCTACTATTGGCCGCCAGCAGGAGGGCCGGGCGTGCAACGTTGGTTGAAATTTGCTACCTATTTGCCGGAATCCAATATGGAACCTATCGTTTTTGTTCCTGAAAACCCTAGTTATCCCTTAACCGACGCTTCTCTGGTCAAAGAAACCCCGGAAGGGATTCGGGTCATCAAGCAACGCATTTTTGAACCCTACGGATGGGCGTCCCTTTTTTCAAAAAAGAAAATAAAACGGATAAGTTCCGGGGTAATCCAAAAGCGTCAAGAACAATCCTTGTTGGAACGCCTGCTGCTATGGGTGCGGGGCAATTTTTTTATTCCCGATGCCCGTAAATATTGGGTGAAACCATCGGTCAAGGCACTTGTAAAAATTATACAAGAGGAGGGCATACGGACGGTTATTACCACTGGTCCGCCACATAGCGTACATCTTATCGGCTTTCAACTAAAACAAAAATTGCCCATCCAATGGCTTGCAGATTTTAGGGACCCTTGGACAAGCATCGGCTACCATAAAAAATTAAAGCTGACCAAACGGTCCCAACATAAACATAAAACCTTGGAAAAACAGGTGTTGAACAGTGCCGATAAGTTGGTGGTGACCAGTACAAAGACAAAACAAGAGTTTGAGGGTTTGACCACAGTCCCCATTGAAGTGATCACCAATGGCTATGATGGAGAGTTTATATCTACGAAATTAGACGAAAGTTTTACGGTGTCCCATATTGGTTCCTTGTTGACGGATAGAAACCCTAAAACACTTTGGAAGGTGCTTGCAGACCTATGTAATGAAAATCCGGAGTTTAAAGCAACCCTTAAAATTCAATTGGCGGGTGTTGTGGGGGATGGTGTTAGGGAATCTATTGCAAAACAAGGACTTGTAGCATCCGTTTCCTTTTTAGGATATGTGTCCCATGATAAGGTGATTGCCCTTCAACGAAAATCCCAATTACTAGTATTGTTGGAAATTGATGCTGAAGAAACCCAAGGGATTATTCCAGGAAAGCTCTTTGAATACCTGCATGCGCATCGTCCTATTTTAGCGGTTGGACCTAAAGATTGGGAGGTAGCGAATATCTTAAAAGAGACCAAAGCTGGGCATAGTGTTTTGCATGATGATTACAATAGCTTAAAAAACGTACTTTTAGATGCGTTCAAAGCCTATCAAGACGATGGATTGCATAGTAGGGCATCTGGCATCGAACAATACAGTCGTAAGGCATTGACCAAAAAACTAACCGAATTTATTAGATGGGAATCGTCCAAAAACAAGCGATAAGCAATACACTCATCACCTATCTAGGTTTTGGTTTTGGTGGGATGAATACCCTTTTTCTTTACACCCAACTTTTGGAACCGGAGAACTACGGTTTGGTGACCTTTATTTTAGCCTCTGGGGCCTTGTTAATGCCTTTGATGGCCTTTGGCGTACATAATACCTTGGTCAAGTTTTATAGCGGCCAACGGGAAGATGAAAAGAATGGTTTTCTTACGTTGATGTTGCTTTTGCCTTTTGTTGTATGCCTATTCCTTGCTGGGATTACAGCCATTTTCCAAGAGCAAATAGGGACCTTGATATCCCAAAAAAATGAATTGGTAAAGGATTATGTATGGTATGTTTTTACAGTAGGATTGGCCATGGCCTATTTTGAGGTATTCTTTGCATGGAGCAAGGTCCACCTAAAGTCGGTTTTTGGGAATTTTATGAAAGAGGTATTCGCCAGGGTAGGGGCATCCGTACTTTTACTGCTGTTTTACTTGGAATGGATTACCTTGGACACCTTTTTTATGTTGCTTGTGGGACTTTATGTTGTACGCATGGTCATCATGAAGGGCTATGCCTACCGATTGTGCATGCCAAAGCTCGATTTCAATTTTCCGTCGCAAACCCGTGAAATAGTGCTGTACAGCACCTTGATTATTTTAGGTGGTTCCGCTGCCGTGGTGTTGTTGGAAATCGATAAGGTAATGATCAACCAATTTAAAACTTTGGATAATGTGGCATATTACGGGGTGGCTATTTACATTGCTACTGTCATCATCGTCCCTTCGCGTGCCATGCACCAAATTACGTATCCACTTACCGCGGAATTGTTGAATAAGGGTAATCTCTTTGAACTGGATACCCTATACAAGAAAACGTCCTTGACGCTTTTTATCGCATCCGGATTGCTGTTTTTGTTGATTGTTTTGAACTTGGGAGATTTGTACCAGCTTCTCCCAGAAGTTTATGCCAAAGGATTTTATGTTGTTTTTCTCATTGGCTTGGCCAAGGTTTTTGATTCCCTCTTGGGGAATATCAATTCCATCCTCTACAATTCCCAATACTATAAAGCAATATTGTTGTTTGGGGTCTGCTTGGCATTGGCTACGTTTTTGTTGAACCTTTGGTTAATTCCCAAGCTGGGAATAGAAGGTGCGGCCTTGGCCAGTTTTATTGCCATTTTTCTTTTTAATCTTATCAAACTGATTTTTGTAAAGCTAAAGTTTGGATTACTTCCATTTACAAAGCATACTGGCATTGTGCTTTTGCTTCTGCTTTTTCTTGGAGGGGTATTCGCTTATGTGCATTTAGATTTTCATCCTATCATCAATATAGGTATCAAATCGGCTGTATTTTCTTCGGTTTATTTAACTGTTTTATATAAGCTAAACGTTTCGGAAGATGTTTCCCGCATTATTTCCAAGTTTTTGGGTAAGAACTAAACTAGTTTTACTCTTAATCTAAGAGGGGAATGAATGCTGCCCGCAGGAAAGGAGAAAGGGGAGATTGCTTTTGGCTTGGGTTGCAATCCCTCCGTCTTGACACTTTGTGTCAATCCATCTCCCTTTTCCTTCGACGAATGCTAAGGATACAAAGGGGGGAGTAAAAGATTGGAAAAATAGCAACAAAAAACCCCGTAGCGAATAAATCCAACTACGGGGTAAACAACTAACCAACCTAAAAACTGTCTTTGGTGCCCTAAACCAAAACTAAGGGCTGTTTATCTTCGAGCAACGCTCCTAGAACTTCTAGAGCTTCGGGTTGCACCAGAACTCTTTCTGCTTCCAGCGCTAGTTCTGCTCACCGTTCTCCTTTGTGGAGTGGTGGTCTTAGTACGAACACTTGTTGTTCTACTGTTATTTCTGGTACTAGCAACACTTCTATTGGGTGTCCTAGTCGTCGTACTAGTTCTGGTAACCGTTCGCCTCTGCGGTGTTCGGGTCACTTCCCTAGTGCTTCTGGTCGTACTTCTAGGAGTACGGCTTACCGTTCGCTGCGTGTTTGTTGTCCTTCTATTGGATCTGCTGGAAACGGCATCCCTATTTCCCCTTACACCAGTACTTCGTGTTGTTGTACTTCTACTGGTGGTTCTTCTATCTACATTTGCGTTTCTTCGCACTCCGGTAGATCTTCCATCATTTCTAGAGGTTATGGCCCTATTGCTACGGGTAATACTATTTCTTCTCCCTCTATTGTCCCTAACAGCAACCCTATTATCGTTTCTATAGATATTGGCCCTTCTGGGAGCCCTATCATATCGGTATTCCCTACCTCTGTTTACATAAGACCTTCGGACGTTGTTTCTATAGGGTCTGTACCAAGAGTATCGTACCGGGTTGTAATACCTTCTATATGGTGTGGTCCATACGTTACAGAAATTAACTGCTGGTCTAGCGAACAATCTGTGGAACGGTCTGTATACATAATTTCTATTGTATAGATTGATAAAGCCTGTGTAATGGCTATATACACCACCGTTGTAAAAGACGTTTAATCCTCCAAGCCTTCTAAGTCTTCCATTTCTGTACCGGACATCAATATTTCCAATGTTGGATACCCTGCCGTAGTAGTCGTAGAAGATAGGTACGTTCTCTACTTGGATCACTGCACCGTAATCGTCATACTGTACGTATGGGTTATAGTTGAAACCGGAATTAAAGGTGATACCGACGTTCCCTACACGGGCACCGACACCTACATTAACACGGTTATCAATGTAAAAATCGAATTCCCCGTCAGGATATACAGAAAAGGTTACGCCATTTTCAACAAAAATAAACTCGTTTCCGTAGTTATAATTGACGGTAGCAACCTTATCCTCCAATGTTGCGGCCTTGTTGGTCACTGTTCCAAGGAATACCGCTGCGATAAAAAATACAATCGTTCTCATAGTATAAGGTTTTAAATTCTGGAAGTAACTATTTACTTTCCTCTTTACCTATACCAAACAGCGTGCCAAAAAAAATGAATATAATTTAAATAATTGAAAATCAATTGATTATATAAATTTTTTTCAATGATTAAAAATGAAGAAGTCGCTTAGCAGGGCGTTTTCTAAGCGACTTTCATCTTCCATTTAAGCTACGGACGGGAATAACTAGAATCCGAATTTTCCATTATCGTTTTTACGTTCTTCCAGGGGGGCAATAGGTTCTATGACATCCCAATGCTCTACAATTTTACCGTCTTCGATTCTAAACAGGTCATAAAAGGAAGAATGGACACCTTTTTCAAATTTCCCTTCGCTCACACTCAACACAAAATTCCCTTCTCCTAATACCTTATGTAAGGTATCATATTGCAAATCAAGATTATTGGCCTTAAAATAAGCCAAAGCATCGCCCAATCCATCCAAACCGTCCGCAATTCCAGAATTATGCTGTAGGTATTTTGTAGGATTTACATAGGTGGTCATTAAGTCGGTTTTTCCATGTAACAGGATATCCGTGACAAAATTGGTTACCAAAGTCTTGTTGGCTTCGGTTTTTGTTGGGTCGTCAATGGTGGTTGTACCGTCCAGTTGGGTCCTGTTACTTGGGTTTGGAGGGGTTATTGGTGTTAGGTTGTCCCAATGTTCAACAATAAGTCCATCCTCAAACCTAAAAATATCAAATCCTACTTTTGGACCAAAGAAATCATATTTGGTATGCAATATCACATAATTTCCGTCTTGCATTGCGCGCACAACCTTTGCTCTAAACCCCTCCTTGGGCGCATTGGCCATAACTGCCCCAAAACCGGCCAAACCATCGGCAACACCTAAATTGTGTTGGATGTATTTTTCTGGGTTGATATATGCAATGGGTTCTTTGGCACCGTTCTCCAAACTTTCTATTACTGCTATAGCTTTTTCTTTGTTACTTAATTCCATAATCTTTGTTTCTTTGGGTATTGGTTCTTCATTTTGTTTTGTAGCGTTCTTGCAGCTGGTAGTTATAATCAATGAAGCTGCCGTAAGGATTAATGTTGATTTCATACGTGATATTTTGATATGCAAATATGCTGTGCCAACGCTTTGCAGGGGCTATAGAAAAAAGCGGAAAGACTGTAATTTTGGGAACTTAGTATTGATTCTTCCTAAACTCTTCAGGTGTTACTGAGGTATGTCGCTTAAAAAACTTGTAGAAATTGGTGGGTTCCCCAAAACCTGATTGGTAAGCTATCTCTTTTACGGAATCTTTTGAATTGATCAGTAAGCGTTTGATTTGCTTTAAATGAACCTCGTCCAAAAATTCCTTGGCCGTTTTATGTACCGTGGCCTTGGTTAACTTATTAAGGGTTTTGGTACTGTACCCTAGTAGTTGGGCATAATCGGAAACTTTTGTTTTCTGAACGATATGTTTTTCCGCAAGATTTTGGAATTTAATAAACGCATCGAGCCTTTTGTAACTGGATAGTATGGTATCTTTCTTGGATTTTATCCGAAACAGCCTTGCGATAAGGATTTGAAGTTCACTGCGGATAATACCCAAGCTATAGGCGTCGGCAACCTCAAAATATTCCCTTTGTATACGCTCTAATTGTTTTAGGGTGGTTTCAAATTCCTTTTTTGGCAGTTGGAGCAGCGGCTCACCTAAAAGTTCATTGAACAATTGCAGCGTACGTAACGATTGGTGCTTTTCCAAATAGCTAACCAAGAACTCATTGGTAAACAAGAGCATGCTGCCCCGTACTTTTCTGTTTTTGACAAATTTCTGTATCTGATCTTTACGAATGGTAAATACCGTGCCTTTGCTATAAGTGTGGGAATTAAAATCAATACAATGGGTCCCGTTGCCATTTTCAATTAAAATAAGAACATAGAATTCTACCAAATGGTGGTCCATGGGATCATGGTTCAAATCCGTACGGGAGAAAAGTTCCTCCATTTTTATAAAGTCGAAACCTGCATGGGGATGCAACTGATTATCGAATTTGATATGTATCGGAGGGTTTTTCAACGGCTTGTAGGGTTGTGGACTACAATTTTTCGGACAAATAACGCGCCGTAAAAGATGTTTTACTTTGTATGACTTCCTCAGGAGTACCTTCTGCCAATAGATGTCCGCCATTGGCACCACCCTCTGGACCAAGGTCAATAATGTAGTCCGCACATTTGATCAATTCTATATTGTGCTCTATTACCACAATGGAATGCCCCTTGGCAATAAGGGCATCAAAGGATTTTAGCAGTTTTTTGATATCATGGAAATGGAGGCCCGTGGTAGGCTCGTCAAAAATGAACAGCGCTTTTTCCTTGGTATTTCCCTTGACCAAAAATGAAGCTAATTTGATACGTTGCGCCTCCCCCCCGGATAGGGTAGAAGAGCTTTGCCCCAACGTAACATAACCTAAACCAACATCTTGCAGGGGCATCAGTTTATTGATGATCTTTGTTTGTTTATGGGTGGTAAAGTGGGCAATGGCATCGTCAATGGTGAGGCTTAAAATATCACTGATGCTTTGTCCCTCAAAAAGCACTTCCAGTACTTCCCTCTTAAATCGTTTGCCATTGCACGCATCACACTCTAAATGCACATCGGCCATAAATTGCATTTCTACGGTAATCTGGCCTTCACCTTTACACTTTTCACAACGCCCCCCATCGACATTAAAGGAAAAGTGTTTGGCTTGGTAGCCCCGTAGTTTGCTTAATTTTTGCGTTGCGAACAGCGCCCTAATATCGTCGTAGGCTTTGATATAGGTGACCGGATTGGAGCGCGATGACCGTCCAATGGGGTTTTGATCTACGAACTCCACATGCTTCAATTCACTGTATTTTCCCTCTATTTTGGTAAACTGCCCCGCTTTTTCACCATACCCGCCAACTTCTTTTAATACGGAAGGATACAGTATCTTTTTTACCAAGGTACTTTTGCCACTTCCGGAAACACCGGTCACCACCGTAAGCATATTGAGGGGGAAGGTAACATCGATATTCTTTAAATTGTTTTCCCTGGCACCCACTACTTGAATGTAGTTTTTGGAGTTACGACGTTCTTGGGGTACCTCAATTTCCAGTTCGCCATTTAAGTATGAGGCTGTAAGGGAATCAGATTTTAATATGGCTTCCATAGGCCCCGTAGCTACCACTTTGCCCCCAAGGGTTCCAGCTTCTGGACCAATATCGATAACTTCATCTGCCGCTTTCATAATATCCTCATCATGTTCTACCACAATAACGGTATTGCCCAAATCACGCAAAGACTTAAGCACTTCAATAAGGTTTTCCGTATCCTTGGGGTGCAGTCCAATACTGGGTTCATCCAAAATATACATGGAGCCCACCAAACTGCTTCCTAAAGAAGTGGCTAGATTGATACGTTGGCTTTCTCCACCGGAAAGGGTGTTGGATTTTCGGTTCAAAGTCAAATAATCCAGGCCTACCTTACTTAAAAAGCCCAGTCTGGTTTTGATTTCCTTTAAAAGGCGTTTGGCGATGGTCTGGTCATGTTCAGAAAGCTGTAATCCTTCAAAAAACGGGATTAGATCTTTTATGGGAAGTTCAATGATATCGGATAGGGACTGTCCGTTGATTTTTACATATTGGGCTTCTACTCGAAGTCTTTTCCCATTGCAGATGCCACATTTGGTTTTTCCGCGATATCTAGAGAGCATGACCCTATTCTGTATTTTATAACTTTTTTCTTCCAATTGTTCAAAGAACTTATGGATGCCTATGAAATGGTCGTTCCCTTCCCAAACCAATTCCTTTTGTGCATTGGAGAGTTCAAACCAAGGTTTGTGTATGGGAAAATCGAATTTGTAAGCAGCGTTTACCAATTGTTCACGGTACCATCCCATGCTTTCCCCGCGCCATGGAAAAACCGCTTCTTCATAGACGGATAATGCGGTATTGGGTACGACCAAATCTGGATCTATACCAATAACATCACCATAGCCTTCGCACTTGGGGCATGCCCCATAGGGATTATTAAAGCTGAAGAGATGGACATTGGGTTCCAGAAACTTCATGCCGTCCAACTCAAACTGGTTGCTAAACTGTTGTTGTTCTTTGGCGGCCATATCTTCTATGATACAAGTCCCTTTTCCTTCAAAAAACGCGTTGTCCACTGCGTTACCCAATCGGTTTAAAAAATCCTCATCCTCCTTGACCACAATCCTATCGACGACCAAATCAAAGTTCTTTCCAATAGCCTCCGGCACTTGGTCAATCCGTATAACATCACCTTTATATTTTATACGTGCATATCCTTGTTTGGAAAACAACTGTAAAGATTTTAGACTATCCCTATCTTCCTTTATATTAATAGGGGCCAAAAGCAATAGTTTAGTGCCTTCCCCAAAAGTCTTTACGTAATTGACAACATCCGTAACGGTGTTCTTTTTTACCATATTCCCAGAAATAGGGGAGACGGTCTTACCTATGCGGGCAAACAACAGCTTTAGGTAATCATATACTTCCGTAGTGGTACCTACCGTAGAACGGGGATTGGTAGAATTCACCTTTTGTTCTATGGCAATGGCAGGAGCTATACCTTTAATATAATCGACCTTGGGTTTGTCCAATTTTCCTAAAAATTGACGGGCATAAGAGGAAAGACTTTCTACATACCGTCGCTGTCCTTCGGCATAAAGCGTGTCAAAGGCTAGACTTGACTTTCCCGATCCCGATAGACCAGTAATGACAACCAGCTTGTTTCTGGGGATTACAACATCTATATTCCTAAGATTATGCAGTTTGGCACCCTTTATGATAATGTTCTCTTTAGGGTTTATGTCTTGAAGAAGTGTCATTCGTCGAAAAATTTAAGCAAAGATACGATTCAACCCCCTAAATGTATAAATTGCGTGTATTGACATCATAAATCCAGCATATCACAACATAGTTTTCACGTAAGAACGTGGTTTATCTATATTTGGTGTGTAATTAAAATCTGAGTAGGCCTATACAGCGATAATTACTTTTTTAAAGATTTAACTAATTAACTATAAAGTCATACCCTTTATTGGGTAGTCTTTATTATTAACCGAAAAAAGTAATTTGTATGGAACTTCAAATCGATGACTCGATATTAGTCAAGAATTATATTTCTGGAGACGAAAAAGCTCTTGAAATCCTAATCAACCGACACAACCAGCGAATTTCAAGCTTTATTTATTCAAAAGTAATGGATAGGGATATCACGGAAGATATTTTCCAAGATACCTTTATCAAAGTAATACGCACCCTTAAACGAGGCTCTTACAGTGAAGAAGGTAAATTTTTACCCTGGGTAATGCGTATTGCGCACAACCTTATTATTGACCATTTCCGTAAGAACAAGCGTATGCCCAAGTTTGAAGGAAGTGACGATTTCAATATCTTCTCCGTTATAACGGACGATAAATTAAATGCTGAAAAGCAATTGATCAAAGATCAGATTGACAGCGACCTTAGTTTGTTGATCGAAGAATTGCCGGAAGATCAAAGAGAGGTTCTTATGATGCGTATCTATAAAGACATGAGTTTTAAGGAAATTTCAGAAAACACCGGAGTAAGCATCAATACGGCCTTAGGACGTATGCGTTACGCTTTGATCAACCTTAGAAAGATCGTGGATAAGAATAACATCGTTTTAACGAATTAATCTGCGTTAGAACGAACGACGCAATATTTCCATTTTACTGGCGTTATCAATAACATAACAATAATGCTAGAATATGGAAGAAATTTACTCTGAAGAACAAAAGATTTGCAAAATTGCTAAAGCGACCCCAGAGACCGTAGGTTTTTTACTTGCCTTCTCCAAGTCCACAGCATTTATGAAATGCAGAAACCTACAATTTGAAACGGTTTTGAATTAGATTTAGAATCTTTAAAAAGTTAAAACCGCTAAATTCTAAGAATCACTTGGATTTAGCGGTTTTTTTTATGGTATTCGTTAAGTACTGATTTTCTCCCTATCGTTTGGGTAATGATATCCTTATCCAAATTCCAACCCCGCGCCGGGGAGTAATCCCTACCATACCAAATAATCTGCAAGTGAAGATCGTTCCATAATTCCTTTGGAAACAGTCTTTTGGCATCCCGCTCCGTTTGCACCACATTCTTGCCATTACTAAACCCCCAACGGAACAATAATCTATGGATATGGGTATCTACGGGAAAGGCTGGGATTCCAAAGGCTTGGGAGACCACCACGCTGGCTGTTTTGTGGCCTACAGCAGGTAATTCTTCCAATAGAGCTATATCCGTTGGAACCTTCCCATCGTATTTGTCAATAAGAATTTTGGAAAGCCCGTGTATGCCTTTTGATTTCATGGGGGACAGTCCCACAGGGCGAATGATATCCCGTATCTCTTCTACCGTCATCTTTACCATATCATAAGGATTATCGGCCTTGGCAAACAATAGTGGGGTTATTTTATTGACACGCACATCCGTACTTTGAGCGGATAGTAATACGGCTATCAACAGTGTATAAGGGTCTTTGTGATCCAAAGGAACGGGAATGGAAGGGTACAGTTCCTGTAATTTGCCAATAGTGAAGGCTACCTTTTCTGATTTGGTCATTATTGTTTAATTTTATCAAAAATACTTTAAACAAAAATTCAAGATATGAATATGCTAAAGGAAGGGGATAAAGTACCCCAATTTTCTTCAAAAGACCAAGATGGAAACCCAATAAATCTTTTGGATTATAAAGGGAAAAAACTGGTGGTCTTCTTTTATCCTAGGGCAAATACCCCGGGATGTACTGCTGAAGCTTGTAATCTAAGGGATAATTATGCCCAATTGCAGGAACAGGGCTATGAGATTTTGGGCGTTAGCGAGGATTCCGAGAAAAAGCAGACCAATTTTAGGAATAAATACGAATTCCAATACCCTTTGTTGGCGGATGAGGACCATACGGTCATCAATGCATTTGGCGTTTGGGGCCCTAAAAAGTTTATGGGTAAGGAATATGACGGCCTACACCGCACCACTTTTATCATCGATGGTAATGGTGTTGTGGAACGGGTAATTGCAAAAGTAAAGACCAAAGACCATGCTGCCCAAATATTGGTACATTAAGACTAACTTAAATCTACATAGATAAAGCCTAATCGTTTTATTACAACGTTTTAGGCTTTTTTGTCTTTTATTCCTCCTCTACTTCTTTAGCGGTTTTCTATTTGTTCAGAAACGATTTCTTTTCCTTGATAATCTGTGCGATTCCTGCAGAAAGTATTTCTTATGAACCTTGGCCTGCTTTTATAATGCGTTTAATGGTGTGTCATATAACACTTATAATCTCTTTTCCATAAATAATTAGATCCAATTCTTTGCTTTTGTTTTTAGTATCTAATTATCTTATTCGCATAAGCATCTTAAGTATGTTATTTGGTATGATATAGACTGATGCTCCACCTTTAGGGATAGGGATGTATTTTCCTGTATAGTTTACAAAGAGCTTTGGAAATATGTAAATGTTTTGATACCTGCAATAATTATTTTCCATTATTAGTAAATATTCATAATATTGAATATATTTATGTTTTAAAATTTTTAATAATCTACCAATATTATACTTATTTGATATGAAAAACGCATTCTTTATGATATGTTTTGCCTCTGTTTTTTTTACCTACGGACAGAACAATCTTCTGGATACTTCTACATGGACCATTGGAAATGGTTCAATTTCTACAGAGTTTAGCAGATATGGTCCTACATCTAAAAATATTCGTGAACTAGATTATGGACCGCATTCTTCAACTAGTCAGGTTATTATATGGAAGGGATTGGCTGATAATGTTTCGACTCTGGATGGTGGATTTCTAACTTCATATAAAGCGATAGATCCATCTAAAAAGTACCGTCTAACGATATGGTTGCGAAAAATAAACTCAAATGATGGAATCTCATATTTTGGTTTCAATGCACTTGATATTAATGGTGACGGTGCCAGTTTAGCTTTAGATGACTTGGTGAATAACAACCCATATTTCATCTCACGTAATTGGTCATTCCCTACGTTTAATGAATGGTACTTATTTGTTGCATATGTATATCCTAGTACGTATGCTTCTTCATTTAATGAGGCCAAGGTATATCGTACAGATGGAACAGAGATTTCAAATTTTACTCCAAATAGTTATAAGTTCGCAAGTACAGCTACAGAGATGAGGCT
>CALGQU010000125.1 GCA_937959125.1 uncultured Croceitalea sp. | reverse complement strand
CCGTCACCGTCATCGTCAAAGTCGCGGTAGTTCACGTCCTCCGTCCCGTCCGTGTCCGGTAGATCGTTGGCGGGGTCGTCGATCTCATCGTTAACGTCGAAGCCGTCATCGACGTCACTGCCCTCATAGCCGTCGTCTAGACCGTCGCCATCGGTATCGGTTCCGGTAAAGGTCTGGTCCGGCTCCCCGTCCTCGTTGAAATCGTTCCCTTCGTTATTGTCCGGGACCGTGTCGTTGTCACTGTCATCATCCAAATAATCAGGATTATCCTCCCCATCGGTATTCTCTGGGTTCAACCCTTCAAAATCACCATTATCGTAGGCGTCATCCAACCCATCACCGTCAGAATCTTCACCCGTTGGCGGAATGTAACCATCCGTGGGCTGCCCCTCCACATTGTCCGGTATACCGTCATCATCAGAATCAATATCCACCCTATCCGGGAAACCATCATTATCAGAATCTACGTCGTCACTAAACGTAGTGGTCTGCGGGTCAACAAAATTCTCCAAACATGCAAACTGGATACCGGATTGCCTTACTATCGTTTGGAAATTATCATTGGTAGTGGTCTGAACACCAAACCTGAACACGAAGGAAGAAATATCGACAAACTCCACCAACACATTTACGGAAGGGTTTGCATTGGAAATCCCATTAAATTCTTGCATTCCCCCATTGATCAAAAGACCTCCAGAGGTATTGTTTACCGAGATATCGGTAGGGTTATCTATGGTAAAGCTTACCGGTGTATCAAATCTATTGAATTCTTGAAACCGTTGTCCACCATCAACATCTATAAAACCTGCCACCAATTGTTCCAAAACTCTTGGGGTACTTGTGCCGGCATCTACCAATGAAATTCTTAAATCCACGAAAGGCCTTCTTACCTCTTCCGTAAACTCGAATTGGATTTCAGGTTTAAAAAATTCCGGATCTACATTATTCTGGTCAAGAACATCTATCCTACCATTCTGAATGGTCTCAATGGTAATCAAGGCATCTATTCCTGCATCTACTCCAGTAATCCTAAAAACCGAGCCTTCATTTAAGCCGTTCCCAGATTCTAAGATTGGTGCATTGCTAAAATCAAGATTTGGAACATTGGAACAATCGAAGCCATCGCTTAACGAACTGGATTCCGTCTGATCTAAAATTCCATCATTGTCGGAATCGATATCCACATAATCGGGAACGCTATCCCTCTCCGTATCCACGGGAATAATACCTTCTCCAGCACCTGGAGTACTTTCAAAGGCATCATCTAAACCATTTCTATCAGAATCTATGCCGGATGGCGCTATAATATTCCTTGCACTCTGTGCTTCTATATCATCAAAAATCCCATCATTATCGGAATCCCGGTCCAAATGGTTTGGCAAACCATCTTCATCCGTATCTGTTGGGTTGGTCAAGGGATTGTTATCGCCGTCCGTATTTTGATCTTCGACTGCGTCAATAATTCCATCACCATCATCATCAATATCTTCACCATCAAAAACACCGTCCCCATCGGTATCCATATCCGTGAGCATAAACTCAAAATTTGTGTTGGATGATAGCACATTGAAAGCAGTAAAAACCGGTACTACCAGCAGTAACGACAATACTACCCAAAAGGCTTTGGACTTTAGGGTTTTAAAGAAAGTAATTTTCTCCATAAATGACAGTTTTTATTTGAAACTTATCACCATGGCTATAGTAGATTCTCGTGGGTAGATTGTGGGACAATCTTAAAATTAAGTATTCGTCAATCCAAGATACCTAAAAATACAATGCATAGATAACTTATATCTGCTTAAACACCTATTTTAATCGATAAAATGTCAACTAAACCCTAAATTGTAAAACTGTAAATCGATAACTGAAAACTAGGATAAATCCGTAATCCGCTGGACCACAATCCGTATTGCTATTCAGTACCCGAATTTTTAAGTAGAATCAAGGTATTAGGTTGTTATTTGACCCGCAACTTACAAAATAGTCACAAAAGAATTTAGCTTATTTTTGCCCAAATTTTGTAAATGGGTTTTGAACAGGAAATTGCTAGAAGACGAACTTTTGGAATTATTTCGCATCCCGATGCGGGAAAAACTACTTTGACCGAAAAGTTGTTGTTGTTTGGTGGTGCCATTCAAGAAGCAGGTGCCGTTAAAAACAACAAGATAAAAAAATCAGCCACCAGCGATTTTATGGAGATTGAACGACAGCGAGGTATCTCTGTCGCTACTTCTGTTTTAGCATTTATTTACAAGGACAAGAAAATAAATATTTTAGACACTCCAGGGCATAAAGATTTTGCAGAGGATACTTTTAGGACACTTACCGCCGTAGATAGCGTTATTGTAGTGATTGATGTAGCCAAAGGTGTTGAGGAGCAAACCGAAAAACTGGTTGAGGTCTGTCGCATGCGACAAATCCCTATGATCGTGTTTATTAACAAATTAGATCGGGAGGGCAAAGATGCTTTTGATTTATTGGACGAAGTGGAGCAAAAATTAGGACTTTCGGTTACTCCACTCAGTTTCCCTATAGGAATGGGTTACGATTTTAAAGGCATCTATAATATCTATGAGAAAAACATTAACCTTTTTAGTGGTAATAGCAAGTCCAACATTGAAGATACGATTGCGTTCGATGCTGTTAGCAACCCAGAGTTGGATACCATAATTGGCGAAAAGGCTGCAGCGGAACTTAGGGAGAACCTTGAGTTGGTCAATGGGGTCTATCCACCCTTTAATACTGATGCTTACTTGGAAGGCCAACAGCAACCTGTTTTCTTTGGATCTGCCTTAAATAATTTTGGGGTACGGGAATTGCTGGATTGCTTTATTGAAATTGCCCCGGCACCACGACCAAAGAAAGCGGAAGAACGCTTAGTAACGGCAAATGAAACTGATTTTTCTGGATTTGTTTTTAAGATCCATGCCAATATGGACCCTAAACATCGTGACCGTTTGGCGTTTATAAAAATTGTATCCGGGACTTTTGAGCGCAACAAACCCTATCTGCATGTGCGAAATAAAAAGAAATTAAAATTCTCAAGTCCAAACGCTTTTTTTGCCGAGAAAAAAGAAATTGTAGATATATCTTATCCCGGTGACATTGTTGGCCTACACGATACGGGGAACTTTAAAATAGGGGACACCCTAACCAATGGGGAAGAACTGAACTATAAGGGTATTCCCAGTTTCTCACCGGAACACTTTAGGTATATCAACAATGCGGATCCCATGAAGGCCAAACAGCTCTATAAGGGCATTGATCAGTTAATGGATGAAGGAGTTGCCCAACTTTTTACCTTAGAGCTCAACGGACGAAAAATAATAGGCACAGTGGGTGCATTACAGTATGAGGTTATCCAATACCGCTTGGAACATGAATATGGTGCTAAATGTACGTATGAAAATTTTCCGGTCCATAAGGCATGTTGGGTTGATGCCGAGGCAGCTAATGATGAGTTTAAGGAATTTAAACGGGTAAAACAAAAATTCTTGGCCACGGATAAACGAGGGCAGTTGGTGTTTTTAGCGGATTCCCAATTTTCATTACAGATGACACAACAGAAATATCCAACGGTAAAACTACACTTTACCTCAGAGTTTAAATAGTATCTATCAGGATTGGTAATGCTTTATGACCCTATAGATTTTTTGGGTCTTGACAATTCTTTCTTTTTTTTGTATCTTATTGGCTATTAACCAATTAAATACAACTTTTTATGACAACTAATGAATACAACAAACCACCGATTTGGTTTTGGGTGGTGTCCGCAATCGCGCTTTTATGGAATCTTTTTGGGCTTTTTAATTTTTACGTTTCTACATTTGACCAGGTAAGTATATTAGAGACTTTGAATCAAGAACAACGTGAACTTTTTGAAGCGATGCCCATGTGGGCCACCATTGCATTTGGTGTTGCCACGGTTTCGGGAACCTTAGGTTCTATAGGTCTATTGTTACGAAAAAAGTGGGCAAAGCCTTTATTTATTATTTCTTTGGTTACCCTGGTTGCCCAATTTATAAATTGGCTATTTATCCAAAATGCACCGGAAGTATTCCCTAACTCCTATACCATGCCCGCAGTTGTAGTAATCGTTGGTGTACTGCTCATTTTCTTTTCCAACAAAGCTATTCAGAAGGGCTGGTTAAGCTAATTCCCATTGTTTTTCGTCATTAAAAAAGCCCTGATCAAAAAATCAGGGCTTTTACTTATGCTTCTCCAGTTGGTCCAAAATTTAGCGGTATTGGCGGTTGTTCATAGTCCTTAATGGTCCCGTGGGCTTTCTCAAACCGCTGTACGTTATCGCTTAAAGCCTTTAAAAACTTTTTGGCATGCTGCGGCGTCAACACAATCCTACTTTTTACTTTGGCCTTTGGAGCACCTGGCATCATACTGATAAAATCAACAACAAATTCGGATACCGAGTGATTTATAATGGCCAGGTTGGAATAGGTGCCCTCGGCAGTTTTTTCATCCAACTCAATATTGATCTGTTTTTGTTTTTTTTCTTGTTCTGCCATTGCTTGTATTTAAAAAGAAAAGGCCAAAAGCTGACCGGCGGTTATACCGTTTGCTTTGGCCCCTTCAATATTCAATTGGTGTTTATCTTAAAACTTAAACTCCTCTTTACGAGCCATAATCTCATCGTATTCTTCCTTAGAACCAACAATGATACTATCGTAATCCCGCATACCTGTTCCTGCAGGAATCTTATGACCTACAATTACATTCTCCTTTAGACCTTCTAAGGTATCTACTTTACCGCTCACCGCAGCTTCGTTCAATACTTTGGTCGTTTCTTGGAATGATGCCGCAGATATAAATGACTTGGTCTGTAAAGAAGCCCTTGTAATCCCTTGAAGGATTGGGGTAGCCGTAGCCGCCACCGCATCCCTTGCGGTTACCAAATTCTTATCGGCACGCTTTAATAAGGAGTTTTCATCCCTAAGTTCCCTTGCCGTTATAATTTGACCTGCTTTCAAGTTTTCAGAATCTCCAGCTTCTTCAACCACTTTCTTACCAAAGATCTCGTCGTTCTCACGAATAAAGTCATCCTTGTGTATCAATTGGTTTTCCAAAAAGATAGTATCCCCAGAATCTTGGATCCTTACCTTACGCATCATCTGCCTTACGACGACTTCAAAATGCTTATCATTAATTTTCACCCCTTGTAAACGGTAAACTTCCTGTACTTCGTTCACAAGGTACTGCTGTACGGCACTAGGGCCTTTAATAGCCAAAATATCCTCTGGGGTAATGGAACCATCGGAAAGTGGCATTCCTGCCCTTACATAATCGTTCTCCTGTACCAAAATCTGATTGGATAATTTTACCAAATATTTCTTGATCTCACCCAATTTGGATTCGATGATAATCTCGCGATTACCACGCTTGATCTTACCGAAAGAAACCACACCATCAATTTCTGAAACAACCGCTGGGTTGGATGGGTTACGCGCTTCGAACAATTCCGTTACTCTTGGAAGACCACCTGTAATATCTCCTGCTTTGGCAGACTTACGTGGAATTTTAACCAAGGTTTTTCCTTCTTTGATTTTCTCACCATCGTCCACCATTATATGGGATCCTACCGGTAAGTTGTACGAACGCAAAGTTTCTCCTTTAGCATCCTGAATCAAAAGCGTAGGAATCAACTTCTTGTTACGGGATTCGGAAATTACCTTTTCTTGGAATCCGGTTTGTTCATCAATTTCTACTTGATAGGTGACCCCTTGTTCTATATTCTCGTATGCGATCTTACCAGTAAATTCTGAAACAATAACACCGTTATACGGGTCCCATGAACAGATGACATCGCCTTTCTTGATTTTGGAACCGTTCTTAATGTTCAATTCCGAACCATAAGGAATGTTGTTGGTACTTAAGGTAATTCCGGTATTCTCATCTACAACTTTAATCTCCGATGTCCTAGATATTACGATAGTGGATTTTTTCCCTTCGCTATTCTCACCAACAACAGTTCTTAAGTCCTCTATTTCAGCAATACCGTCAAACTTAGCTTCCAATTTACTTTCCTCAGAAATGTTACCAGCAATACCACCCACATGGAAGGTTCTCAGTGTTAACTGGGTACCAGGTTCACCAATGGATTGCGCAGCAACTACACCAACGGCCTCACCACGCTGCACCATCTTATTGGTTGCCAGGTTACGACCATAACATTTGGCACAAATACCCTTGGGTGCCTCACATGTCAATGGAGAGCGTACTTCTACCTTATCTACTGGGGAAGCCTCTATTTTCTTCATTTCCACTTCGGTAATATGTTGTCCAGCGGCTACCAACAACTCTTCTGTAACGGGGTCATAAACGTCATGCAGGGAAACACGGCCAACAATACGTTCACCAAGGCTCTCCACTACCTCTTCATTCTTCTTCAACGCTTTAACCTCAATACCCCTAAGTGTCTCACAGTCTTCAATATTGATAATCACATCTTGGGAAACATCGACCAAACGACGTGTCAAATACCCTGCATCCGCCGTTTTTAAAGCGGTATCTGCAAGTCCCTTACGCGCACCGTGCGTAGATATAAAGTATTCCAAAATGGATAATCCTTCCTTAAAGTTGGACAGGATAGGGTTTTCAATGATCTCACCACCACCGGCGGTCGATTTCTTTGGTTTCGCCATCAAACCACGCATACCTGTCAACTGGCGAATCTGCTCTTTAGAGCCCCTTGCACCGGAATCCAACATCATGTACACGGAGTTAAATCCCTGTTGGTCTTCCCTAATACGCTTCATGGCCAATTCGGTCAACATAGCGTTGGTAGAGGTCCAAACATCAATTACCTGGTTGTAACGTTCATTATTGGTAATCAGACCCATGTTATAGTTCATCATAATACCATCGACTTGACCATTGGCCTCTTCGATCATATCGATTTTTTCTTTTGGAATGATAATATCACCCAAACTAAAGGACAATCCACCTTTAAAAGCGAATTGATATCCCATGGTCTTAATCTTATCCAAGAACGCAGCTGTCCTAGGCACATCGGTTACGGCAAGAATATCGCCAATAATGTTACGAAGTGCTTTTTTATTCAATACTTGATTGATAAATCCTGCTTCTTCCGGCACATGA
The DNA here is from genome assembly GCA_937959125.1 of uncultured Croceitalea sp. Taxonomy (GTDB): domain Bacteria; phylum Bacteroidota; class Bacteroidia; order Flavobacteriales; family Flavobacteriaceae; genus Croceitalea. The sequence goes on along the minus strand of CALGQU010000125.1, from coordinate 54,083 downwards.
CTGTTGAACAATACCCTACCTACCGTAGTTTCTATAATTTGGTTGACAAGCTCTCCTTCTTCATTAAAATCCTTTGCACGGACCTTAATGCCTGCATTCAAATCTACCTTCTTCTCATTAAAAGCAATTTCCACCTCTTCTGCAGAGTAAAAGGTCAAGCCTTCTCCTTTGATAGGCAATTCCTTGGTAGATTTACGGTGTTTGGTCATATAATACAGACCCAAAACCATATCCTGTGAAGGTACCGTAATTGGCGAACCGTTTGCCGGGTTCAAGATGTTCTGCGAAGCCAACATTAATAGTTGTGCTTCCAAAATAGCTTCTGGACCCAAAGGCAAGTGAACCGCCATTTGATCCCCATCAAAATCCGCGTTAAACGCTGTACATGCCAAGGGGTGCAAACGAATTGCCTTTCCTTCGATCAATTTTGGTTGGAAGGCTTGGATACCCAAACGGTGAAGTGTTGGGGCCCTGTTCAATAACACAGGGTGTCCTTTTAATACATTTTCAAGAATATCCCAAACTACGGGTTCTTTCTTGTCTATAATTTTCTTGGCCGATTTTACGGTCTTTACAATACCTCTTTCTATTAGTTTTCTAATAACAAAAGGCTTGTAAAGCTCTGCGGCCATATCCTTTGGCAGACCACACTCGTACAGGTTCATTTCTGGACCTACGACGATTACAGAACGTGCGGAATAATCGACACGTTTACCCAATAGGTTTTGACGGAAACGTCCTTGCTTCCCTTTCAATGAATCTGAAAGTGATTTTAAAGGTCTGTTTGATTCCGTTTTAACCGCGGATGCTTTTCTTGTATTATCAAATAGGGAATCTACGGATTCCTGAAGCATCCTTTTTTCGTTTCTTAGGATTACTTCCGGCGCTTTAATTTCCATCAATCGCTTTAATCGATTGTTACGGATAATTACCCTACGGTATAAATCGTTCAAATCTGAAGTGGCAAAACGACCACCGTCCAATGGCACCAACGGGCGTAATTCCGGCGGAATTACAGGTACCACCTTCATGATCATCCATTCCGGACGGTTTTCACGATTGTCCTGTGATTCCCTCAGTGCTTCGACTACCTGAAGTCTTTTTAAGGCTTCGGTTTTACGTTGTTTGGAGGTCTCGGTATTGGCTTTGTGACGCAACTCATAAGACAGTTGCTCCAAATCTATTCTTCCTAGTAAGTCAATAAGGCACTCCGCCCCCATCTTAGCGATAAACTTATTTGGATCACTATCTTCCAAATACTGGTTTTCCGCTGGGATGGATTCCAAAATATTCAAGTATTCCTCTTCGGTCAAGAAATCCATTTTGTTGATTTCCTCACCTTCTGGACCTTTGGCCACACCTGCCTGAATTACTACATAACGCTCGTAGTAAATGATCATATCCAATTTCTTGGAAGGTAGACCTAATAGGTATCCAATTTTATTGGGAAGTGAACGGAAGTACCAGATATGGGCCACCGGAACCACCAAATTGATATGTCCTACCCTATCTCGACGTACTTTCTTTTCCGTTACTTCTACACCACAACGGTCACAAACGATACCGCGGTAACGAATACGCTTGTACTTACCACAGGCACATTCATAATCCTTTACAGGACCAAAAATACGCTCGCAGAACAATCCGTCACGCTCTGGTTTGTGCGTTCTATAGTTAATGGTTTCCGGTTTCAAAACTTCTCCCCTGGACTCAGCCAAAATGGATTCTGGCGAAGCAAGTCCGATTGAAATTTTGTTAAACCTTTTTGGTGCGTTATTATCCTTTATTCTAGCCATAATGCTATAAAGATGAAAATTTATACTTGTTCTCTTTTAAATAGTCCTTTAACTATTTTACTATTCTTCCAATCTGATATCCAAGCCCAAACCTTTAAGTTCGTGCATCAATACATTGAAAGATTCTGGCAAACCAGGTTCTGGCATAGTTTCTCCTTTAACAATGGATTCGTATGTTTTGGCCCTTCCGATAACGTCATCTGACTTTACAGTCAAGATTTCACGTAAGGTAGAGGATGCCCCATAGGCTTCCAATGCCCAAACTTCCATCTCCCCAAATCGTTGTCCACCAAATTGTGCTTTACCACCCAATGGTTGCTGCGTAATCAACGAATATGGTCCAATAGAACGTGCGTGCATCTTATCGTCCACCATGTGACCTAACTTCAACATATAGATAATACCTACCGTTGCAGCTTGATCAAAACGTTCTCCCGTTCCGCCGTCATACAAATGGGTATGTCCAAATCTTGGTACTCCTGCCTCATCCGTAAAGGAGTTGATTTGGTCTAAAGTTGCCCCGTCAAAAATTGGGGTACCAAATTTACGTCCTAATTTTTCACCGGCCCAACCAAGAACGGTCTCATAAATTTGACCAATGTTCATACGGGAAGGTACACCAAGCGGATTTAAAACAATATCCACCGGGGTTCCATCCTCCAAGAAAGGCATATCTTCTTGGCGAACGATACGGGCAACAATACCTTTGTTACCGTGACGACCTGCCATCTTATCACCAACTTTAAGTTTACGTTTTTTGGCGATGTATACCTTGGCCAATTTCATGATTCCTGCTGGTAATTCATCCCCAACAGATATGGTAAACTTATCCCTTCTCAGGTTTCCTTGAAGGTCGTTCAATTTAATTTTATAGTTGTGCAACAAGTCCGCAACTTGCGTATTCACCTTGTCATCCGTTGTCCAGCTACCGCTCACCAAATGCGCAAAATCATCTACGGCATTAAGCATTTTAGTAGTATACTTCTTTCCTTTTGGAAGTACTTCTTCACCCAAATCGTTCATCACCCCTTGGGATGTTTTTCCGCTTACCAATGTGGTCAGCTTCTCAATAAGGATATCTTTTAATTGTTGGAACTTCACTTCATAATCCAACTCCAACTTAGAGATGGCTTCCTTATCCTCGGAACGCTTGCGTTTATCCTTAATGGAACGGGAGAACAGCTTTTTATCGATAACAACACCTCTAAGCGATGGTGAAGCTTTTAATGAAGCATCTTTTACGTCCCCTGCTTTGTCACCAAAGATGGCACGTAACAATTTTTCTTCCGGAGTAGGATCGGATTCCCCTTTTGGTGTAATCTTACCAATTAGGATGTCCCCAGGTTTTACCTCGGCACCAATACGGATCATTCCAAATTCATCAAGATCCTTGGTAGCCTCTTCGGATACATTTGGAATATCATTGGTCAATTCCTCAGCACCTAATTTGGTATCCCTAACCTCCAAGGAATATTCGTCAATATGGATAGAGGTAAAGATATCCTCACGAACCACTTTCTCTGAAATTACGATCGCATCCTCAAAATTATACCCTTTCCAAGGCATAAAGGCTACCTTAAGGTTTCGTCCAAGTGCCAATTCCCCTTTTTCCGTAGCATAACCCTCACAAAGGACCTGACTTTTCTTTACTTTATCACCCTTCTTAACGATAGGCTTTAGGTTGATACTGGTCCCCTGATTGGTCTTACGGAACTTGATCAGGTTATACGACTTATAGTCATCTTCAAAGCTGATGAGTTTTTCATCGGCAGTCCTAGTGTATTTTACGGTGATTTTTTGTGCATCTACATAGTCGATAACACCATCCTCCTCTGCATTGATCAACACCCTGGAGTCTGTTGCTACTTGACGCTCCAATCCAGTTCCTACAATAGGGGATTGCGGACGTAATAATGGTACGGCCTGGCGCATCATGTTAGAGCCCATCAACGCACGGTTTGCATCATCATGCTCCAAGAATGGAATTAGAGATGCAGAAATAGATGCAATTTGATTGGGCGCAACATCCGTATAGTTTACTTCTGATGGATCTACCACCGGGAAATCACCTTCTTCACGGGCAATTACCTTTTCCTGGTCTATGGTACCATCTTCTTTTAAAGGAATGTTCGCTTGCGAAATTTTCATTCCCTCTTCCTCCTCAGCACTTAGATAGGTGAATTTTTTGGTATCCACTTTTCCATCCTTCACCTTGCGGTAAGGTGTTTCCAAGAAGCCCATTGGGTTCACCTTGGCAAAAACCGAAAGTGAAGAAATCAATCCAATATTGGGCCCTTCCGGTGTTTCAATAGGACATAAACGACCGTAATGTGTATAATGGACATCACGTACCTCAAAACCAGCCCGTTCCCTTGAAAGACCCCCTGGTCCCAATGCGGACAACCTTCTTTTGTGCGTTATCTCTGCCAATGGATTTGTTTGATCCATAAACTGTGATAACTGATTTGTGCCAAAGAAGGAATTAATTACAGAGGACAAGGTCTTTGCATTGATCAAATCAATAGGCGTAAATACCTCGTTATCCCTAACGTTCATTCGCTCACGGATGGTTCTGGCCATACGGGCCAAACCTACCCCAAACTGCGAAGATAACTGCTCCCCTACCGTACGTACACGACGGTTGGACAAGTGATCAATATCATCAATCTCCGCTTTGGAGTTGATCAATTCTATTAAATATTTTATGATGGTGATGATATCTTCTTTGGTCAAAACTTGTTTGTCCATTCCAATATCAAGACCTAATTTTTTATTCATCCGGTAACGCCCAACTTCACCCAAGTTGTACCGCTGGTCGGAAAAGAATAATTTATCTATAATACCACGTGCCGTTTCCTCATCTGGCGGCTCTGCGTTACGCAATTGACGGTAGATGTGCTCAACAGCCTCTTTTTCTGAGTTTGTTGGATCCTTTTGCAAGGTATTATGGATTATAGCATAATCCGATTGCGTATTGTTCTCCTTATGTAAAAGGATGGTTTTTACGTCTGCATCAATGATTTCATCAATGTGCTCCTTTTCAAGAATGGTATCCCGATCTAGGACAATTTCGTTTCTTTCAATAGAAACTACCTCGCCGGTATCCTCATCCACAAAATCCTCATGCCATGTGTTCAAGACCCTGGCAGCCAACTTTCTACCCAATACTTTTTTAAGACCGGCTTTTGAAACCTTTACTTCTTCAGAAAGGTCAAAAATTTCAAGAATATCCTTATCGCGCTCAAATCCAATGGCACGGAAAAGGGTGGTTACCGGTAATTTTTTCTTTCTATCAATATAAGCGTACATCACGCTATTGATATCTGTAGCAAATTCTATCCAAGAACCTTTGAAAGGTATTACCCTCGCCGAGTACAATTTTGTTCCATTGGCGTGGAAAGATTGTCCAAAGAAGACTCCTGGAGATCGGTGTAATTGCGAAACTACGACCCGCTCTGCCCCATTGATAACGAAAGTACCACTAGGGGTCATGTACGGCATTGTCCCCAAATAAACATCTTGGACTATAGTTTCAAAATCCTCATGCTCCGGGTCCGTACAATATAATTTTAGGCGTGCTTTTAAAGGCACACTATAGGTAAGTCCACGTTCGATACACTCTTGTATGGAATATCTTGGTGGATCTATGAAATAATCCAAAAACTCCAGTACAAACTGGTTTCTGGTATCTGTAATTGGAAAGTTTTCCATGAAGGTATTATACAAACCTTCGTTGCCTCTTTCGTCAGATTTAGTTTCAAGTTGAAAAAAGTCTTGAAAAGACTTAATCTGAATGTCCAAGAAATCCGGATATTCCGGTATGTTCTTAGCGGATGCAAAATTTACTCTTTCAGTCTGATTTGTGAACATCTATGGACAAATTTTGATAGTGAATTCTCTTGGGATTACGTGTACCATCACACGTGGCTATAAAAACAGGCTAAGGTCTGACCGTTTTACGGAAAGACCTTAACCATATTATCCTATTTGGAAGCTATTATTTAAGCTCAACTTCTGCTCCTGCTTCTTCCAAAGATTTTTTGATACCTTCTGCTTCGTCCTTAGAAACAGCTTCTTTAACAGCTTTTGGTGCGCTATCAACAATCTCCTTGGCGTCTTTAAGCCCAAGACCTGTCAATTCTTTTACCAATTTAACCACTGCTAATTTAGAACCTCCGGCAGCTGTCAAGATTACGTCAAATTCTGACTTCTCTTCAGCAGCTTCCTCGCCACCACCGGCAGCTCCACCACCAGCAACCGCTACTGCAGCAGCAGCAGGTTCGATACCATACTCTTCTTTTAAAATATCAGCCAATTCATTTACCTCTTTTACGGTAAGGTTGACCAACTGTTCTGCAAAATCTTTTAAATCTGCCATTTTTCTATCGTTTAAATAAAATTTTTAAAATATAATTGTTTTAGTGCGTGCGAAATTATTTCTCAGACAATGTTTTAAGGATACCTGCGATTTTACCTCCACCTGATTTAAGGCCAGAAATAACATTCTTGGCCGGTGATTGTAACAATCCAATAATATCTCCGATAACTTCTTCTTTGGATTTGATATTGACCAAAGCATCCAAGTTCTCATCACCAATATAAATGGCTTCCGCTATAAACGCTCCCTTTAATACGGGCTTGTCCGATTTCTTTCTAAAGTTTTTGATAAGTTTTGCCGGTGCGTTCCCTGTTTCGGAAAGCATTAATGAGGTATTCCCCTTTAATACATCCGGTAGTTCACCAAACTCCTTATCAGAAGCTTCCATTGCTTTTGCGAGCAATGTATTTTTAACAACTGCTAGTTTAATGTTTGCCTTAAAGCACGCCCTTCTTAAATTGGAAGTGGCTAATGCATCCAAGCCAGAAATATCTGCTAGATATATATTGGCATTGTCGGCCAACTGTGCAGTCAAATCTTCTATTACGATTCCTTTTTCTTCTCTTGTCATTGTTCTAGTTTTTGACTACCAGTAGTTAAACTGATTTTGCATCAAGTTGAATACTAGGGCTCATGGTACTGGAAAGGTAAACACTCTTCATATACACACCCTTAGCAGCCGCAGGCTTCAATTTGTTCAACGTATCCAAAAGTTCCTTTGCATTTCCCGCAATCTTTTCCGCAGAAAAAGAAACTTTACCTATAGCCGCATGAACTATACCTGTTTTATCAACTTTAAAATCTATTTTACCAGCCTTCACTTCAGATACCGCTTTGGCAATATCCATAGTTACTGTTCCTGTTTTTGGATTTGGCATTAAACCTCTTGGTCCTAAAACCCGACCTAAGGGCCCTAATTTTCCCATAACGCTTGGCATGGTGATGATAACATCAACATCTGTCCAACCGCCTTTAATTTTATCCAAATACTCATCCAACCCTACAAAATCCGCGCCTGCCTCTTTAGCTTCTGCTTCTTTGTCCGGTGTGACCAATGCCAAAACCTTAACGTCTTTACCTGTCCCATGGGGAAGGGTCACTACGCCACGCACCATTTGATTTGCTTTTCTTGGGTCTACCCCTAAACGAACCGCTAAATCAATGGACGCATCAAATTTTACATTGGTTATCTCTTTTACCAAAGCGGATGCCTCGTCAACAGTATACAATTTGTTCCTGTCAATTTTAGCGTGCGCTTCTTTTTGCTTTTTAGTCAATCTTGCCATTTGAAATTGCTTTTAGATTCTTAAAAAGGTCTTTTTCCTGCAATCTTTAATCCCATAGACCTAGCAGTACCTGCAACCATACTCATTGCCGATTCTACAGTAAAAGCATTCAAATCAACCATTTTGTCTTCAGCGATTTGCTTTACTTGATCCCAGGATACCGATCCATTCTTAACCCTATTAGGTTCTCCAGATCCTTTTTTGATCTTTGCTGCTTCCATCAATTGAACTGCCGCTGGTGGTGTTTTTACAACAAACTCGAAAGATTTGTCTTTGTATACCGTGATAACAACAGGCAATACTTTGCCCTGTTTGTCCTGTGTACGCGCATTAAATTGCTTACAGAACTCCATGATGTTAACGCCGGCAGCACCTAAGGCGGGTCCAACCGGTGGCGATGGATTCGCAGCACCTCCCCTAACTTGTAATTTAACTACCTTATCTACTTCTTTTGCCATTGTTTTTAATTAAGTTGAAAGTGTGTTAATTGGAAGCAACACAATTTCTATATATGTAACAGCTCTATTTTTCAGACAAAAGGTCCTAGAATAAAGAACAAAGACTTCATGCTATTGATTAATAGGTGTCTTTTTTCTTGTTTCTTTTCTCTTTTAGTCTATCAATTATACTTTTTCTACTTGCATATAGCTCAATTCCAATGGTGTTTTTCTTCCGAAAATCTTAACCATAACCTCAAGCTTGCGTTTTTCTTCGTTGATTTTTTCAACGGTTCCGTTAAAACCGTTAAAAGGCCCATCAATAACCTTAACCGTCTCCCCTAACACAAAAGGAATGGCAACGTTGTCCGTATTCACGGCCAATTCATCTACCTTACCAAGCATTCTGTTCACCTCGGCTTTTCTCAAGGGAACGGGATCCCCTCCTTTGGTTTCCCCTAAAAAACCAATGACGTTGGTAATGGAACGTATAATATGCACCATTTCCCCACCTAAATTGGCTTTAATCATTATATATCCAGGAAAATAGGTACGTTCCTTATTGATTTTTTTACCATTTCGGATTTGGACCACTTTCTCCGTTGGCACCAAAACATCCTCTAGATAATCACCAAAACCGTGTCTTTCAACCTCACTTTCAATGTACCCCTTGATTTTGTTTTCTTGACCGCTAACGGCCCTTACTACATACCACTTTTTTTCCAACACTTCCGACATCAGCTTATCCTATTAAATTATCAAAATACAATTGGATCAATTTGCTGAATACCGTATCAACACCCCATGTTGCCAACGCAAACAAAATTGAGAATACCGCAACTACTACCATAAGATTGGAAGCTTCTTCCCTGTTTAACCAAGTAACGTTGTTCCTTAACTCCTCCCAAGATTCTTTAACGTATGTCAACATAAATTTCTATTTTACCCTTGTCTGTCAAGCTGCAACAACTTGACATAAAATTTTGTCACTCCTTTGTGCTTTGCACGGGCGGAGAGGCTCGAACTCCCGACACCTGGTTTTGGAGACCAGTGCTCTACCAACTGAGCTACGCCCGTAAATAAGGCCCTATTACATTCCATCTAAAAAGAACGTGCTACACCCGTTTCTATTTACACTGAAAGGTATCCCACCATTTGGCGGGACACCCTTTAGTATAAACTATGATCGTAAATGATTCTTAATCCATTATCTCTGTAACCTGACCAGCACCTACGGTTCTACCACCTTCACGGATAGCGAAACGAAGACCAACACTTAGTGCAATTGGCTGAATCAAATCTACATTGATAGTCAAGTTATCACCAGGCATAACCATCTCAACACCATCAGGCAAACCTATGTTACCTGTTACGTCTGTAGTCCTTACATAGAACTGTGGACGGTAATTGTTATGGAATGGAGTATGACGCCCACCTTCTTCTTTTTTAAGGATATAAACCTCAGCTTTGAATTTAGCGTGTGGTGTTACGGAACCTGGCTTACAGATTACCATACCTCTTTTAATATCAGACTTTTCGATACCTCTTAAAAGGATACCTACGTTGTCACCAGCTTCTCCCCTATCAAGGATTTTGCGGAACATCTCAACACCAGTAATGGTAGAAGCCAATTTCTCAGCACCCATACCAATGATATCAACAGCATCACCCGTATTGGCAACACCAGTTTCTATACGTCCGGTAGCAACAGTACCACGACCAGTAATCGTAAATACATCTTCCACAGGCATTAAGAAATCCTTGTCAACATCACGCTTTGGAAGCTCGATCCACTCATCAACAGCGGCCATAAGTTCCATTACGGTGTCAACCCATTTTTGCTCACCATTCAAAGCCCCTAGTGCAGAACCAGAAATTACAGGCCCGTTATCACCATCGTATTCGTAAAAAGAAAGTAATTCCCTTACTTCCATTTCAACAAGTTCTAAAAGCTCTTCATCATCAACCATGTCAACCTTGTTCAAGAACACAACGATACGTGGAATACCAACTTGACGTCCTAAAAGGATGTGTTCACGAGTTTGTGGCATAGGACCATCCGTAGCGGCAACAACCAAAATAGCACCGTCCATCTGAGCGGCACCCGTTACCATATTCTTTACGTAATCCGCGTGACCAGGACAGTCAACGTGAGCGTAATGACGGTTTTCCGTTTGGTACTCAACATGTGAAGTGTTGATAGTAATACCTCTTTCTTTTTCCTCAGGTGCGTTGTCAATAGAATCAAAGCTCCTAAGCTCAGAAAGACCTGCGTTGGCCAATACTGTTGTAATAGCAGCAGTCAATGTAGTTTTACCGTGATCTACGTGTCCAATGGTACCAATATTTAAGTGCGGTTTGGAACGATCAAAAGTTTCCTTTGCCATTTTAAATGATTTTAATCTTAGTTTATATTAGTGTACAAAATCGTTTTCTTGAGCCAACAACGGGTATTAACCCCAATAAAACAGTTGAAATCAAAATATCTTTGACCACAGCTGTTGTAATTTCAATTATTATGAACCCATCTTATTGAGCCAACGACGGGAATTGAACCTCCCGAAACAAGTTCGGGACAGGCGCTACCTTGGCCGCTCAATAATTCCATATTTTCAAACCCGTTCATTCAGTATTACAACCGAATTTTTGAGCCAACGACGGGAATTGAACCCGTGACCTCTTCCTTACCAAGGAAACGCTCTACCCCTGAGCTACGTCGGCGTAAAGTGTTTAGCATCTCTTCATAATTTAAGGAAGAGATTCCTGCCTTCGCAGGAATATTTGAGCGGGAGACCAGGTTTCCCTCGACTACGCCCGGGATAAACTTCTCTCCGGCATATAGGCCAGCTCATCTTTAGAGCGGGAGACCGGGTTCGAACCGGCGACATTCAGCTTGGAAGGCTGACGCTCTACCAACTGAGCTACTCCCGCAATTTTTAATTCCAATATTTCAATTTTCAACATCAAGACCATCTTAATTGACAGTTTTTCGATGTTTTACACAATTTTCCTAAAATTGTGTGGGGAGAGCAGGATTCGAACCTGCGAAGACATAGTCAGCAGATTTACAGTCTGCCCTCGTTGGCCGCTTGAGTATCTCCCCTTTCTTTAATTTCAGTACTTCAGAGCCGATGGAGGGACTTCCCTCGACACGCTTGGGATAAACTTCTTGTCCTTCACGATTTCAACTCTAGAACTTTGCTGGAAAAGCCCCTGTTTTCCATTGTTTTGAGCCGATGGAGGGACTTCCCTCGACTATGCTCGGGATAAACTTCTCGCCCTTCACCATTTCAACTCTTTTCACTAATCGGAAAAACCTTAAATCTTTCCCTTTTTGAGCCGATGGAGGGACTCGAACCCACGACCTGCTGATTACAAATCAGCTGCTCTAGCCAGCTGAGCTACATCGGCTTTTTAGTGCCATTTTGACACAAAAAAAGCCCGCTATTTCTAACGGACTGCAAATGTATATATTTATTTTTTTAATCAAAACAAATTCTGAAAAATTTTCATCAGGCATGCGCCCTCATTTTTTCCTTCTTTTTTACAAGCTGACGCTCCAAAGAACTGCATGCAGAATCCACTGCTTCTTCAAAAGACTTGCACTGTTTTTTTACAATGAATTGATCCCTTGGGATATGCACCTTAATCTCCACAATTTTATTCTCTTTTGAACTGGTGTTCTCTACCTTCAAATACACATCAGAACTGATGACCTTATCATAAAATGTCTCCAGCTTGTCCATTCTCTCTTGGATGAAATTGATAAGCTTGGTATCAGCAACAAAATTAACAGATTGGGTGTTTACCTTCATATGATAGCTTTTAGATCCGCAACGAGCGGATAGGTTAAACAATGACAAAGATTAATCTTTGTTCCTAGGATGGGCCTTTAAGTGCGCTTTCTTAAGTTCAGCAATACTATTGTGGGTATATACTTGTGTAGATGCTAAACTAGAGTGGCCCAATAACTCTTTTACCGCATTTAAATCTGCTCCCATGTTCAGCAAATGCGTTGCAAAGGTGTGTCTTAGCATATGGGGGCTTTTTTTTACTTTAACGGACACCTCACTAAGATACTTATTAATAACCCTATAAACAAGGGTTTCGTATATTTTGTATCCACTTTGTGTTAGAAAAAGAAAAGTCCCATCAACTATGATATCCAATTTCTGCCTATACCCCAAATATAGCTGCAATTGCTCCATTAATGAAGGTAATAAGGGGATTACCCGCTCTTTATTTCGTTTACCCAATACTTTAATGGTATTTCCATAATAATCAATATCCGAAAGCTTAAGGGTAATGAGTTCTGCCCGTCTTATCCCTGTCGCGTATAAGAGTTCTATGATCAACCTATTCCTGTTCCCTTCAAAATCACTGGCAAACGAAAGTTGTTCCAGAAGATTCTTCATTTCTCCTTCAGAAAAAGGGACTTCAAGGTTCTTTTTAACTTTGAGGGCCTTGTGTTTTGCCAAGGGATTTATGGTGATTTCACCAATCTTCTGCAAAAACTTGTAATACGCTTTTAAGGAAGCTATTTTTCGGTTTATGGTCCGGTTACCTAGTTGGGATGCCACCATTGCAACGATCCAACTTCTAATCATGTGATAATTTATACCGTCTATGTTCTTCTCTTCAAAAGTATCTTCTACATATTGCGTAAAGGCCTCCAAATCCTTTTGATACGCGTTTACGGTATGGGGGGAGTAATTCTTTTCTAGGGATAGATAGGATACAAATGCGGTAACGGACATCTACCAAAGGTACATTTTTTGGAAGGCAAATGTGTTTTTTCAACTTATGAAATAGGCAAGCATAAAAAAACCCGTCCATTGGAATATGAACGGGAAGTGATATATCTTGAAATCGTTGGACTTTAAATTTCCTCTTGATCTCTTAGGCCTTGGATGTATTCCGCCTTTTGGATTTCTGCTCTACGTTTTACAGATGGTTTTGTAAACTGTTGGCGCTTGCGCAATTGACGCATAGTCCCTGTTTTATCAAATTTCCTCTTGAAACGCTTTAAAGCCCTATCGATGTTTTCTCCTTCTTTTACTGGTATAATTAACATTGGCTACAACCTCCTCTCTTTAGATTATTCCTTTACTTATTTAAAGGGCTGCAAATATACAAATGAATTTGATTCTGCAAACCTAGTTTTTAATTTATTTCTCGATTCCATTTTAGATGACGAAAAAAAAATTTGCACAAATACAAAAATCAGGATCGAGGGGCCTTATACTCTTTCTTATCTATTACAATTTTTGCAATGATTTCCCTTAATATTTCTGAGGTCCCTCCGCCAATGGGCCCCAACCTACTATCCCGCAACAAACGGGCCATTGGGTAATCTTCCATATAACCATATCCCCCTAAGAACTGTAAGCAGTTGTATATGACGTCATCTGCCATTTTAGTGGATTTCAATTTGGAGATGGTCGCTTCTTTAACCGCATATTCCCCCTTGTCCAACTTGGCGGCAACCCCGTAGTTGTAATGTCTGCATACTTCCATTTCTGCTTGCAGGTCAACAAAACGATGGCGTAAGGCTTGGAATTGGTCTATGGATTGTCCAAATGCATGTCTTTCGGACATGTATTGCCTTGCATAATCCAATGCATAATCCGCCCGTGCATGGGCATTGATGCCCATGACCAATCTTTCCAAAGCAAAGGCTTCCATAATAAAGGTAAACCCACTCCCTTCTTCTCCCATTCGATTAGTGATAGGGACTTTTACATTATCAAAAGCGAGCTCTGCAGTATCTGATGCCCGCCAACCCAGTTTGTCCAACTTATTGGCCGATACGCCGGGAGCGTCCCTATCCACGATAAAAAGACTGATTCCTTTATTCCCTGCCGATGGGTCTGTCTTTGCGGCCAATATGATATAGTCACCATAGACACCATTGGTAATAAACGTCTTGGAACCATTTACCAAATAGTAATCGCCTTGCTTAAGGGCTGTTGTCCGCATCCCTGCCACGTCGCTCCCGCCAAAGGGTTCAGATACCCCCAAACAGCCAATTTTTTCTCCCAGGACACTTGGCTTTAAATAGGCTTCTTTTTGTTGGGCATTCGCATTTTTATTAAGGTGGGTCATGGCCAAATACTCATGTGCCCACATAGCCGCAGCAAAACCTCCGGAATTTACTTTTTGTAATTCTTCTAAAAAGATGACCGTGTAAAAGATGTCCAACCCTAAACCATCATACTCCTCTGGGGTGGCCAGCCCAAAATATCCCATCTCCCCAAACTTTTTCCATATATCCTTGGGCAGCTTTCCGCTTTCTTCCCAAGCATTCACATTGGGGGCTACTTCTTTTTGTAAAAATTCTTTTAGGCTTTCCCTAAATAATTGATGTTCTTCAGTGAAGTACATGCTGTTCATATGGACAATTTTATAGTGACAAATATAGGGCTATTCTATGGAGTTTAGGTGTGGGGAAACCATCCACTTTAGACAGTTCTTCAAAAGAATGGAAGGCATCGTTCTTGTTTCTGTAAGCCACAATATTTTCTGCCAGTTGGTATGGAATATAAATCAATTTGGACAGCTCACTTGCAGTTGCATTATTGATATTTATCTTTTGTATTGCCGGTGGATTCTTCACTTCAAAAAGTTCGATGGCCTTTTCCGCAACTTCCTTCTCCAATCCATATACATCATACAACTGGGAACTATCCATAAAACCGCCTAATCGATCTCTAAACTTGATGATTCTTGCGGAGAGCTTTTCCCCAATACCGCTAACCACCCTAAGTTGCATGGCAGTTGCCCTATTCAAATCCTTCCGCGGCACCGCTATCTTTCTTTCAGCATAAGATGGCGTACTTCTCTTCTGGTTCTCTCGTTGCCATTTGGGGAACTTAAAGTTATCCTGTATGGCATGTAACAAACTGTCTGAAACTTTCGTGATTTCCTGAAACTCCCTTGCAGAGCTTAAAAATTTCCCTGCTGCCCTAAAAGCATGCAATCGGTCAATCTCTTCCGGGGACATTCCTAAGGTGTATCCTTTATAATCCGAAATAAAATTTGGGTTGAAGGGATAGGTCTTTAGGGTGTCTTTTTGTTTAGCTCTTGCAAGCAGACTATCTACCCGCTCTCCTTCTGTCTCATTGATGACCAAACTTTTGTTCCCAACAGCCAAAGAGTGGTTCCTAAAATAAAAATACAGGCACTGAAACCCTATGATGAGCAGTAACAAAAAGAAAATCCCACTCCGTTCCTGTTTATTGAACTTAAAGTGGGATTTTAAATTTTTCAAAGGATACTCTTTTTAAGAATAGGTCTTTTTAATGGCATCCAAATACCTGTTCAATTGCTTCTTGACTTCTGGGAACAAGAAATAGAGCCCTATCATATTGGGGAATACCATGGCAAAAATCATAGCATCGGAAAACGCCCAAATGGAATCCATACTTGCCGCGGCACCAATGATTACAAACACACAAAACAACATTTTATACGTTAAATCCATGGCTTTACCACGTCCAAACAAAAACTTCCAAGATTGTAATCCATAATACGACCAAGATATCATGGTAGATACGGCAAACAGGACTACTGCAATGGTCAAGAATATTTTAGAATAAGGAATGTACTCCGCGAATGCTTTTGATGTGATACCAGCACCCTCAAATGCTTCTCCATCAATAAAAACAACTCCAGAACCATCTCCGCCATATTCAAAGAAACCACCAAAATTAAAGATAACGATAACCAGGGCGGTCATGGTACAAATAAC
Source organism: uncultured Croceitalea sp. (assembly GCA_937959125.1). Lineage (GTDB taxonomy): Bacteria > Bacteroidota > Bacteroidia > Flavobacteriales > Flavobacteriaceae > Croceitalea. The sequence continues at coordinate 38,436 of CALGQU010000125.1, read as the reverse complement.
TACGGTATCTATAAAAGGTTCCAATAAGGCCACTAATCCTTCAGAAGCAGAATACTTGGTCCGTACGGCAGAATGGGCAATGGAAGCTGATCCCGCACCAGCTTCATTGGAAAATGCCGCTCTCCTAAAACCGACCAACAGCACCCCAATGACTCCTCCTACCCCTATTGCGGTAGGATTAAATGCTTCCGTAATGATCAAACCAATGGCATCATCAATAAGGGAAAAGTTGCTAAAGATGATGTAAAGACAGCACAAAATATAGGTAAGTGCCATAAAAGGAACCACTTTTTCCGTAACGGAAGCAATACGTTTAATACCTCCTATGATAATGACCCCCACCACAATGGCCAGCACCAGGCCAACGATTGCCCCTGCGGCGGTACTCTCCCATCCAAACAATTCCTTGATTACAATAGTGGCTTGATTGGACTGCGCCGCATTACCACCACCAAAAGATCCCCCTATACAAAACACGGCAAACAAGGCGGCCGCAATTTTCCCTAAGGTCTTAAACCCTTTAGATTTTAGGCCTTTGCTGATGTAATACATGGGTCCTCCATAGACCGTTCCATCCTCGCCTATATCCCTATACTGAACTCCTAAGGTACACTCTACAAATTTTGTTGACATGCCCAATAAACCACAAACAATCATCCAGAACGTAGCTCCAGGACCTCCTAAAGCGATGGCCAATGCAACACCTGCTATATTTCCATTTCCTACTGTTCCTGAAACTGCAGTCGCCAAAGCTTGAAAATGACTAACTTCCCCTTCTTCGCTTTCATCCTTAATGGTATCCGGTAGATCCCCATCCACAACATTGATTTCGGATTTTTCTACACCATGGTGATCTAACTCGTCATATTTACCCCTAACCACATTTATTGCGGTAGAAAAATGTCTGATATTAGGAAAACCAAAGTATAACGTAAAGAACAAAGCACTTCCAACCAACAATATCAAAACAAAAGGTGTGCCGGCGATGTCAAAGAATATTACGCTTTCGAAAAAACTTGAAACCGGCTGAAAAGCCTGGTCAATTTTCTGATCAAGCCCCAATTCTTCTGTTTCCTGGGAGAATGTAAGCACTGGGAACAAAGCAGTGAAAATTGCAAGAAGTCTATACTTCATAATTGATTTATTTGGTTTTGTTAATTTGATGTAAAGCTGACAATATCCTAAAAAAATTCAACGGAATCAAATTTATTGGCGTTTAAGCTGCTACAGTTGGAACATTTGATTGAGCTTGTCTATTTGCTCCGGTCTCCCCAGAACGATGACTTTTCCTTTGGGTTCCAATTCCAAATCCGCTTCTGGATTAATGATGTATTCGCCATTAGGAGCAATGTATCCAATAATAGTGCATCCAGTGCGCCTTCTAAGATCCAAGTCCTTAATGGAACTGCATTCCATTTGATTGATGAAATCCTTTATCTCCACTTCCTCTAGATTGGTGGTGTGCTCCCCTTCCATGGAAAGTTTGTCCATAAAGGTGATCAAATCCGGCATGACCACCAAGGAAGCCATATGGTCACCACCTATTTTGTCGGGCATAATTACCTTGTCGGCCCCGGCAAATTTCAATTTCTTTATAGAGGTAATCTGTGAAGCCCTACTTATTATAAACAGTTCCTGATTGAGCTGTCTGGCAGACAAGACCACAAAAAGATTGACCGCATCATCGGGCAGGGCCGTTACTAAATACTGGGCTTTAGCGATACCCGCTTCTACAAGCACCTCATCCTCATTAACATCGCCATATACAAAAAGTGCTTCATCTTCATGCACCTCAATAACCTCCTTGTTTTTTTCAATAACGACAAAGGGTTTGTTATATGCCTTTAACTTTTCGGCTGCTTGTTGCCCATTCCTGCCATAGCCGCAAACAATGACGTGATTGTCCAAACTATTGATCTTGTTCTTCACTCTTTTTTTCTTTAATAGTTGAAGGGAATTTCTACTTAAAATATATTCGGTAATTACGGAAATGGCAAAACCAAAAATAAAAACGCTGGAAACAATTAAAAATACCGTGAAAATCTTGGCATCCGCGTCCAACGGCCGTACTTCGGAAAAACCTACCGTGGTAACGGTTATTATCGTCATGTAAATGGCTTCTACCCAAGAGAAATTATGATTGTATCGATACCCCAATACCCCTATCAAAAGCACCAAAACCATTAAAGTGAGTGCCCAAGCTATACGGGAACGAAATAGTTTAATCATAATTAAAGGTCAAATACGGAGGTACGTTTGGTATACAGTAAATCCTTGATCTTTAGCCAAAAAGCTATAAAAAGATACAATGCAAATCCAAAACCTAAAGTAGCAAAGGTCAAATAAATAAAAGTGGTGCGGACTACCCTTGCCCGAATCCCCCAACGTTCCGCAATACGCCTACAGACTTCGAAGCCGCGTTTTTGAAAGTAGTAAAGCAAATCATAAATCCAGCGCATACCCAAAATTAGGGATTTCCCCGTAATAGTGTGGTGCCAATACTGCATTTTAAACAGCCATTGGTAACGCAGTACTTGTTGTACAGTTGTAAAACCGCTTGGCTCTTGAAAGCGTCATCAACCGGGATCTTTAGCTCCTTAAATTGATTTACGATACTATTTTGTTCCGCTTTAAGTGCTATAAGTAAGGAAATCAATTGTTCATTACCGTTGTCATTTCTCTTCTTTGCATACGCAAATTTTAACGGAACTATAGTATTGATGATAATCAGATCAATAAATGATTTGGTTATTTTCTTGCTGGATTCTTTTGAAACCTTGCCAAAAGTAAAATGACTTTTCCAATACGGACTAACTTCGGCAGCAAACAAGGTGCGGATTTTGCCTACGGAATCTACCTCCATGATTTTTGAAAACAAATTGTCTTCCCGCGCATATAGATTGGCCAATTGGGACAAACGGATGGTTGGAAAATTGTTGGGCCGTAATCCGAAAAACTCTGGAGATCTTACTTCCCTGGGATTCAACCCAAACTTGTTTTGTTGAAACTTAAATTCTTTCTTTAGGATTTCATAATAGGTATCCTGAATTTCGGTATCATCCAACAAGCCACAAAGTCCAAATAAAACACTTTCAAAGACCATGACGTCTTGCCGCACTTTACGAACTACGGAAAAATCCAATGCCTTGGCCAAACTCATAAAGGACGGACCATTTACTTTTGAACCAAAGTTTTTTAATAATAGGGCAAAAAGCACCTGTTCCCAGTCATTATTACTTTCTTCCAATAAGGTGTAAATGACCTTCGCCTTTTGTTCCAAACGTTCTACGTACAATCGTTCCAACCAACTGTCTACCACAATACCGGGAATACTTGTAATATCCTTTTCACAATTTATAAATCCCTTCTGTGGGTTTTCCAACAGTTTTCTATAAGAATCCATCAGTAAACTTGGCACGGAATGCCGTAATTCCAAGGTGGGAATCTTGGAGCCATCCGATCTAAACACGGCAACATCGTCTTCCCAGACCACATGTAGAATTACATTATCATAGCTAGTGTCGGTTTCATGATGGTGCGCATACCAATCAGATGTTTTTAGGTGCATCTCTACGTTACCTGCCCATAACTGGTCATCAATTTCAACTTTTGCATTAAAAAAATCCGGGCCCGCAAATTGGTTGTGAAGTCCGGGGTTAATAATATGAACTGTTTCGCCAGAGGTGGTGAGCAATGTACTATTGGTTAGTTTATTGGTCTTCCAGATGAAATGAAGAAGGTCTTCGCGCATCTATCTTTCTTTAATTGGTATCGCTTTAAATTAAAATCTTATCGCTCGCAGATGCCTCGTGGGCTTACCTCTAGATAGCTTATTCTGCTACTTCTCCTTCCCAATTCATAAATCCGCCTTCTAAGTTATATGCGTTTTCAAAGCCAAGTTCATCCATTAAAGCGCAGGCTTGACCACTGCGGTTACCAGATCGGCAGTAGACATAGTAGTTTTTGGTTTTGTCCAATTCTTCTACCGCATCAATAAAACCCTGCCCTAAATAAATATCAATATGTTTTGCATTGGGAATATAACCATCCGCTACTTCCTCTGGTGTTCTTACGTCCAATATCACAGCATTATCATCTTGTTCTAACTGCGTTACCCATTCTTCTTGGCTTAAATCCATTCTATTATTCAAATTAAGTTTATCAAAAATAAAAGTCCGAAGCATTGCCCCGGACTTAAAACTACGTATTTTTCCAATTATACTTTTATAGAACACCCTATTGCCTTTGTAAGCGTAACTTTAATTTCTTCTCCCGCTAGCATAGCGTCCACGGCATCTTCTACAAAAGTCTCTTCTACTTGACTGGCATCCTGATAGTTGTCGTCGATGGCCCCAATATATCTAACCTTATTGCCCTCATCCGTTTTCTCTAAAAGGTAGACATGGGGCGTTCTGGTAGCTCCATACTGGGGATATATTTTTTGCCCTTCATCCAATACATAGGGAAACGTAAAATCTTTTTCCTTGGCCCGTTGCTGCATGGCGGTAAAACTATCCCCCGGTTTGGCTTTTGGGTTATTGGGGTTGATGGCAATTACCGGCACACCCAGTTCTTTATACTTAGCATCCAATCCAATAATCCGGTCTTCATAAGCAACCGCATAAGGGCAGGTATTGCAGGTAAAAATGACCAAAAAACCCTTTGCATCGGTATAATCTGCCAAGGACACCATGGTACCATCAACGTTCTTTAGGGAAAAGTCGATAGCCATATCACCAATTTGCAAGCCTTTAATTGGATTTTCCATGGGCGCAAAAGAGACACAGAGTAGTAATGTCAAGAAAAAAACACTGCTTTTTAGATAGTTCATAAGTTTTTAGTTTAAAAATTTTTGAAGTTCCGTATTCAATTCCTCATAGCTTAAGCCATGCGGATAAAACTGACGCCTGTTCTGGTTGTATATTAAGGTCGCTGGTATACCACCGTCCCAGTCCGCATCAATTTTGGGTATCCAATCGTTCATTTTTGGGTCATCCAAGATGACCACCTCCCCTTGCAAGGCATGTTTCTTAACAAAGGGCACCAATCGTTTTTCCCACATAGAAGGCATATCCAAACTCACCAGGGTCATGGCCACCCCATTTTCCTTTTGTTCCGCAAAGGTTTTTTCAAAATCCGGTAACTCCGCAACACAAGGTTTGCACCAAGTAGCCCAAAAATTTACAATGTGTGTCTTACCGTCCGTATTATGCAACAAGGGCTCCAAGCCATCAAAGTTGTGTATAGGAAACGGGATTGCGGTTTCTTTAGCCCTATTAGCCTCTTCAGTTGCTGTGGTAACGGTATCGCTAGCCTTTTTTTTAGAAGGATTCCCACAGGAAACCAAAAGGGACAACAGAAATAATAGGTGTAAACGCTGCATCATCTATAAATTACTATTTAAAAATAACCAATGCTGTTTGTGTCATTTTATTTTTAACAAAAAATTGGCGTTGCAGGTTTTGAACGAACTAGATTATCGATATACATTTGTATATACAATTGTTGTATTGACATGAACGTAGAACAAATCATAAAAACAAAAAAACAGATTCCCTTGACCAAGCGGACTATCATCCATTTGGCTTTGGTAAACAACAAACTTAACGAAGCTATTGGTATTGCCCTAAAGCCTTATGAAGTTTCTCTACAACAATTCAACGTATTGCGCATATTGAGAGGTTTACAAGGTACTCCTGCCAACCTATCTACCCTAAATGAGCGCATGGTCTCTAAAATGAGCAACACCACCAGACTTGTGGACAAACTCTTGTCCAAAGGTTATGCAGAACGCAACGTTTGCCAAAGCAACCGACGTAAAGTAGAGATTTTTATTACTACTAAGGGCAACGAAGCATTGACTAAAATGGACAGTGCCGTAAAAGCAGTCGAAAACGAAGCATTACGTAACTTTTCTGAAAACGATTTAAAAAATTTAAACCAATTATTGGACAAATTCTAATATGGATACTATTCTAGAAAACAGAACTTGGCGCTACGCCACCAAAAAATTTGATACTACAAAGAAAGTATCGAATGCCGACCTAGATCTTTTGCTAGAGGCTACCCGTTTAAGTGCTTCCTCATATGGGTTGCAACCTTATCATGTATTTGTCATTACGGATCAAGAGGTGAGGGAGAAGCTCAAACCGGTTTCGTGGGGACAAACACAAATCACGGATGCTTCGCATCTTCTGGTTTTTGCGGGCGTTACCAATTTTGATGCATCGCTCATTGATAATTATTTGGTGAACGTTTCCCAAACCCGTAACATTCCAAAAACACAATTAAAGGAATATGGTGATTTTATGAAATCCAATATTCTGGATTTGCCATCAGAAACCAAACAAGAATGGGCTGCCAGACAAGTCTATTTGGCCTTGGGCAATGTTATGCAGGCAGCGGCGGAACTTCAAATTGATACCTGCCCCATGGAAGGCTTTGAAGCTGAGAAATATGATGAAATCCTTAACCTAAAAGAAAAGGGGCTTACTACTGTTTTGGTATTACCGGTAGGCTATCGCGCAGCAGAAGACATCACCCAACACCTTGCAAAAGTGCGCAAAACAAAAGAAGAACTTTTTACACATATATAAATCTTTAAAACAAGAACATTTAATTTTTTAAAATCATGAAGAAAACCTTTTTATCATTAGTATTGGCCGTAGCTTTTGGAACAACCGCTATTGCAGGCCCCGTAGATGGCGATAAAAAAACCGTTAACACAGAAACAAGCACCGTTACTTGGAAGGCTTACAAAGTAACCGGATCCCACACAGGAACCATTAGCCTAAAATCCGGAGCTTTGGAGTTTGACGGGGATAAGCTTACCGGCGGGGAATTTACCGTAGATATGACAACGATCAACACCACGGACCTAAAAGCGGGACAGGGAAAAGAGAAATTGGACGGCCATTTGCACTCTGACCAGTTCTTTGGAACCGCTTCCCATCCGACCTCTACTTTAGTTTTTACCAACGTAAAGGCATCCGGCAAGAATTCTTATGAAGTTACAGGGGACCTTACCATTAAAGGCATTACCAAACCCGTAACTTTTGATGTTTCGGTATATGGTAGCAAAGCAACTGCTACACTTAAAGTGGACAGAGCGGCATATAATGTACAATATGGTTCTGGAAGTTTCTTTGATAACCTAGGGGACAAAACTATCTATGACGAGTTTGATTTGGTGGTAGATTTGGAATTCTAATCCCCACCAAATAACACTATAAAATCCCGCTATATCCAGCGGGATTTTTTTATAACAGATCTTTGTTTGCAAGTTTCAAATTGATTTTTATCTTTGAACCAATGAAAAGAACTACGATAAATACTTGGTGGTGGAACAACTTACAACGTCATTCGTGAGCTAGTTCTCCTATCCATAACCATATAGAGGCTTGTCAATCACGACAGGCCTTTTTTAATTTAGGTATACAAGATGCAATTCAAATTAGAAACACATTACAAAAAGATTCTGGCCGATACCATTACCCCGGTGAGTGTCTATCTCAAAATTCGGGATAAATTCCCCAACAGCATTCTCTTGGAAAGCAGTGATTATAGGGCCAATGACAACAATTTTTCTTATATATGCTGCAATCCCATAGCCTCCATTAAAATAGAAGATGAGGTCTTGACCCAAGAATTCCCTGATGGTACAACTACCAGTACGTCCATTACGGCAACCACGGATATTACTCAAGAGATAGATGCCTTTGTAAAGCGGTTTTCCGTAAGTACCCAAGACTCTAAATTCATTGCCAATGGCATCTTTGGTTTCACCGCTTATGATGCGGTGCGCTATTTTGAAGATATTTCCATTTCAAAGAAAGAGGGGTCCGTTACTATACCGGATATGTATTATGCGGTATATCAAAACATTATTGCCATCAATCATTTTAAAAATGAGGCCTACCTTTTTGCGCATTGTTACGAATCTGAAAATAACCTGCAAGATATTGCCCAACTCCTAAAAGTAAGGACCTTTGCCAGTTATAACTTTACTAAGGAAGGTGACGTAAAAACCAATCTGGAAGACGAGGAATACAAAGCGCATGTAGCACTGGCCAAAAAACATTGCCAACGTGGGGATGTTTTTCAATTGGTACTGTCCAGACGGTTTTCGCAAGGCTTTAAAGGGGACGAATTTAATGTGTACCGTGCCTTACGATCCATTAACCCTTCTCCCTACCTCTTCTTTTTTGATTATGGCGATTTTAAAATCTTTGGCAGCTCCCCGGAAGCGCAACTTATCGTAAAAGATGGGAAGGCGGAGATACATCCTATAGCGGGTACCTATAAGCGTACCGGAAACGATGAGCAAGATGCCGAACTGGCCAAAAAACTATCCCAAGACGATAAGGAAAATAGCGAGCATGTAATGTTGGTGGATTTGGCACGGAACGATTTAAGTAGGCACGGCAATCTGGTCAATGTAGAAACCTATAGGGAAGTACAGTATTTCTCTCACGTCATCCATTTGGTCTCCAAAGTAACCGGAATGAAAAAGCCCGACACTTCTACCCTAAAAATAGTCGCGGATACCTTTCCTGCGGGTACCTTGAGCGGAGCCCCTAAACATAGGGCTATGCAATTGATTGAAAAATATGAAAAAACAAGTAGGGGCTATTATGGCGGTGCCATTGGATTTATGGATTTTGAAGGCAATTTTAACCATGCCATCATGATCCGCACCTTCTTGAGCAAAAATCACGAACTCCATTTTCAGGCAGGGGCAGGTCTTGTCGCCGCCTCCGACGCAGAAGATGAATTACAGGAAACCTATAACAAATTGGGTGCATTGAACAAAGCACTGGAAATTGCAGAAACAATTTAGATGACACGAAAGATATTAATGATAGACAATTACGACAGCTTTACCTTTAATCTTGTCCATTATTTGGAGGATTTGGATTGCGAGGTCGTGGTCAAACGTAATGACCAATTGTCCCTGGAAGATGTGGGTGCTTTTGAAGAAATCGTACTTTCTCCCGGTCCTGGAATTCCAGAGGAGGCCGGGCTTTTAAAACCCATTATAGAAACCTACGGTCCCAGCAAGCGTATTTTTGGCGTATGCCTTGGCCAACAAGCTATTGGGGAAGTATATGGGGGCAGCTTGGTCAACTTGGACAAGGTATATCATGGGGTAGCAACCTCCATAGAGACTGTTGGGGATGATTATATCTTTAAGGATATGCAAAAAACCATTGAAGTAGGGCGTTACCATTCGTGGGTAGTGGATCCTAGCTTACCGCCAGATTTGGAGGCCACTTCTGTTGACGCCAATGGACAGGTAATGTCATTAAAGCATAAAACCTTTGATATACGGGCGGTACAATTCCACCCAGAATCGGTGTTGACCCCGGATGGAAAACAAATCCTGAAAAACTGGTTGGAGGGCGGAAATTCGACAAACTAGTACGGGCAGATGCTATCTACTCCATACTAACGGCTAAAGACATAAAAAAATGAAAGAAACTTTAAATAGACTCATCAACCACGAAATCCTTGAAAAGGGGGATGCCAAACAAATATTGGTCAACATTGCCAAAGGCGATTACAACACCAGTCAGATAGCTGCTTTTTTAACGGTATATATGATGCGTAGCATTACCATTGAGGAGTTGGAAGGCTTCCGGGATGCGCTATTGGAACTTTGCCTGGCGGTAGATTTGAGCCACTACAACCCTATTGACCTCTGTGGCACGGGGGGTGATGGTAAGGACACCTTTAACATCTCTACCTTAGCTTCTTTTGTAACTGCTGGTGCCGGTGTTAAAGTGACCAAACATGGTAATTACGGGGTTTCCTCCAAATGCGGGAGTAGCAACGTGATGGAGTATTTAGGAATCAAATTTAGCAATGAAGCCGATTTTCTTAAAAAATCCATTGAGAAAGCTGGTATTTGCGTGCTTCATGCCCCCCTATTCCATCCGGCCATGAAAAATGTGGCGCCAATCCGGCGCGAACTGGCCGTCAAGACCTTTTTCAATATGTTGGGGCCTATGGTGAATCCTGCATTTCCAAAAAACCAAATAGTAGGGGTCTTTAATCTGGAACTGGCAAGGATGTACGGCTATCTCTATCAGAATACCACTAAGAATTTTACTATTCTACATGCCTTGGATGGCTATGATGAAATTAGCCTAACGGGCGATACCAAAACCATTTCCAAAGGTGCGGAGGGGATGCTTAAACCGTCGGACTTTGGTATTACCAGTATTCTAGCAAACGACATTAAAGGAGGGGATGCCGTTGCCGACTCTGCCCAAATATTTATGGATGTTCTCAACGGAAAGGGAACCGAAGCTCAAAACAATGTGGTTTGCGCCAATGCGGGCGTAGCTATTGCTACCGTTGAAAATAGCAGTCCCAAAGAAGGTTTTGAGAAAGCAAAGGAATCGTTGTTAGGTGGAAAAGGGTTGCAGGCATTAAAGAAGTTGCAGGACTTGAGTAGAAATTAGATGTTGGATGTTGGATGTTGGATGAAACAAATTTCTGGGAGGATCAAAAATTATTTTACTTGAAACTAAAAATAGAAATACAAAATCAACCACCGGCAACGAACAACCAGTAACCATTACCCAATAACGAATAACTAAAGATGAATATACTAGATAAAATTATTGCCGATAAAAGGAAGGAGGTCAGCCTAAAAAAAGAGTTGATACCTACTTCGCAACTAGAAGCATCAGCACTTTTTGGCAGAAAAGGAAATTCGTTGGCCCACGCGTTAAAAAATAGCAGTACGGGTATTATTGCAGAACATAAAAGACGGTCGCCATCAAAAGGGACAATCAATCAGAATACCAACGTTGGGTCGGTAGCCAGAGGTTATGAGAAAGCTGGGGTGTCCGGAATGAGCGTCTTAACGGACATCAAATATTTTGGTGGCTCTTTGGAAGATTTGCTGTTGGCCAGGGCATCGGTGCAAATGCCGGTGTTACGCAAGGAATTCATCATTGATGAATATCAAATTTTGGAAGCTAAGGCCTATGGTGCAGATGTGATTTTGTTGATCGCTGCGGTTTTGGAACGGTCGGAAATCAAAACATTGTCAGAATTGGCAAAAAGCTTGGGTTTGGATGTGCTTTTGGAAGTACACAATGAGGCCGAATTACAAAAATCCATTATGCCCAGTTTGGATATGCTTGGGGTAAACAATAGGGATTTAAAAACCTTTACCGTGAGTTTGGAAACGAGTAAGCGCTTGTCCAATTTGATACCGGATGATTTTGTAAAGGTTTCTGAAAGTGGCATTAGTAGTATAACTGCCATAAAGGATTTAAAGCAATACGGTTTTCAGGGTTTTTTAATTGGAGAGAATTTTATGAAAACGGAAAATCCCGGTAAAAGTGCAGATAAATTTATAAAGCATTTAAAGCTATGAAGTTGAAAGTCTGTGGTATGAAAATGAATCCTGATGAGGTGGCCACTTTAGACCCAGAGTATATGGGGTTGATTTTTTGGGAAAAGTCCCCACGCTTTGTAAACGGTATAATACCTCCCATTTCCAACAAAATAAAAAAAGTGGGGGTATTCGTTAATGCAGGTATCGAAGAGATTTTGGCCAAGGTGGCCAAATACGGGCTAAAACTGGTGCAACTACATGGACAGGAATCCCCGGAATTATGTAAAAAAATACAAGCCGTAGGGATTAAGGTAATTAAGGTTTTTGGCGTGGATGAGGAGTTTGACTTTTCGGTATTGGCGCCCTATGAAGAAGTTTGTGATTTTTATTTGTTTGATACCAAGGGCAAACTCCCAGGGGGAAATGGCTATACCTTTAACTGGGAGGTCCTAGAAGATTACCCTTCTACAAAGCCCTTCTTTTTAAGTGGGGGAATAGGTTTGGAAAATATTGATGACATCCTAACATTTTTATACCGCCCAGAATCCAAATACTGTTATGCCATTGATGTAAATAGTAGGTTTGAGATACAACCCGGTTTAAAGAACATAGAACAACTACAAGAATTTAAAAAAAGAGTGGATAATGAGCTATCACGCTAACGAAAAAGGATATTACGGGGAATTTGGGGGGGCATTCATCCCGGAGATGCTCTACCCCAACGTGGAGGAGCTCCGCCAGAAGTATTTGGACATCATGTACGAGCCGTCCTTTCAAGAGGAGTTCCATCAACTTTTAAAAGATTATGTGGGTAGACCTTCCCCGCTCTACTATGCCAAACGGCTTTCTGCAAAGCACAACACCAAAGTGTATCTAAAGCGGGAGGACCTTAACCATACCGGAGCCCATAAGGTAAACAATACCATTGGGCAGATCCTAATGGCAAAAAAACTGGGAAAAACCAGAATCATAGCAGAAACCGGTGCTGGGCAGCACGGCGTGGCAACGGCTACCGTTTGTGCCCTTATGGGCATGGAATGTATCGTTTATATGGGGGAAATCGATATTGCGCGACAGGCGCCCAATGTGGCACGCATGAAAATGTTGGGTGCAGAAGTTAGACCCGCATTATCCGGCAGTAGAACCTTAAAGGATGCCACCAACGAAGCCATACGGGATTGGATCAACAATCCGGTGGACACCCATTATATTATTGGTTCTGCGATTGGGCCACACCCTTATCCAGATATGGTGACCCGTTTTCAATCGGTCATTTCCGAAGAAATCAAATGGCAGCTCAAGGAAAAGGAGGGTCGGGAAAACCCGGATTATGTAGTGGCTTGTATCGGTGGCGGTAGCAATGCCGCAGGTACCTACCATCATTTTTTAGATGAACCGGAAGTGGGCATCATTGCCGTGGAAGCCGCTGGAAAAGGGGTCGATACCGGCGAAAGTGCAGCAACTTCGGCATTGGGCAAAGTGGGGATTATCCACGGTTGTAAAACCATGCTGATGCAAACCCCGGACGGACAGATTACCGAACCCTATTCCATATCGGCAGGATTGGACTATCCCGGTGTGGGGCCCATGCATAGCCATTTGTATACATCCGGGCGGGCAGAGTTTTATTCCGCTACGGATGATGAGGCCATGACAGCCGGTTTGGAACTGACCCAGTTAGAAGGTATTATCCCGGCGATAGAGACCGGCCATGCCTTCGCCATTTTTCAGCATAAGACCTTTAAGCCAGAAGATGTGGTGGTCATTAGTTTATCTGGCCGTGGGGACAAGGATTTACAGAACTATATTGATTATTTTAAACTTTAACCCGCCATCATGCTGAACTTGTTTCAGCATCACACAAGGAATAAAACAAAGCTATATGTACATACTATCCAATAAATACCGGACCACGTTCTACATTGGCGTAACTAGCAGTTTGAAAAAACGAATGGAAGAACATACCGCCGGAACAGGGTCCACATTTACCAAAAAATACAATGTTAAAGATTTGCTTTATTACGAGGAATTTTCGCATATCAATCAGGCAATTCAAAAAGAAAAACAATTGAAAAACTGGCATCGGGATTGGAAACTAAATCTAGTTAGGGCCAAAAACCCTATCATGTCAACTTTAAAAATCTAATGAGAACCTGAAACAAGTTCAGGTTGACCATATCATTATGAACAGAATAACACAGAAACTCCAAGAAGACAAAAAACTGCTCTCCATCTATTTTACGGCTGGCTATCCAAAATTGGAAGATACGGTGGCCATTATCCAAGAATTGGAAAAAAATGGCGTGGATATGATTGAAATTGGCCTACCTTTTAGTGACCCTTTGGCAGATGGGCCCACCATACAGGACAGCTCAACGGCGGCCCTAAAAAATGGGATGACCACTGAACTGTTGTTTGGGCAATTGCAAGCTATTAGAGAAACGGTGTCCATACCGCTTATCATCATGGGCTATTTTAATCCCATGCTGCAATATGGGGTGGAAGCATTCTGCAAAAAATGCCATGACATAGGAATTGATGGTATTATTATGCCAGACTTACCTTTAGATGTGTACCTAGCGGAATATGAGGCTATTTTTAAAAAATATGGATTGCTCAATATCTTTCTGATAACCCCACAAACCAGTGAAGCTCGTATACGGGAAATCGACGACGCCTCTGAAGGTTTTATTTATATGGTAAGCTCTGCAAGCGTTACCGGTTCAAAATCCGGGTTTGGTACGGAACAAGAAGATTACTTTAAAAGAATAGCTTCGCTAAAACTCAAAAATCCTCAAATAGTTGGCTTTGGGATTAAAGATTCCAAAACCTTCCAACAAGCTACCAAAACGGCCAAAGGGGCTATCATTGGTTCAGCTTTTATAAAACATCTCACTAAAAACGGGGTTGCCCTTATTTCAGATTTTATTAGAAAAATTCGTTAATTTCCATCCGTATGCAATTCAAAAAATCCATGCTTAAAAAAATCTTCATTGTAATCATTTTGATGTGTACCTCGCTATCCGCGCAGGATTCCGTACTACTTAAATCAAAGGTGAGACATTCCATAGATGAGCTTAAGGAGTTTATTGCCATACCCAATGATGCCTTGGTGGCCGATCATATTACGGATAACCTCCTTTGGTTAAAAAAGAAGTTTATTGAACGTGGGTTCAACACCACGGAATTGGAAACCGCAAACCATCCTTTATTTTTTGCAGCCCTACCTATGGAGGACACCAAACCCACGGTATTGCTTTATATGCATTTTGATGGGCAATCCGTGGACCCTAGTAAATGGAACCAGTCCAGCCCCTACGAAATGGTCCTTAAAAAACCTGTGGATGGCGGTTTTGAAACTATTCCTTTTGATGAATTGGATGCGGACATCAACTATGATTATCGCATTTTTGGTCGTTCGACTTCAGATGACAAAGGGCCTATTGTCATGTTTTTGAATGCCATAGATCTTTTAAAAAAAGGCGGAAAAGAGATGCCTTTTAATGTTAAGGTGGTTTTAGATGGCGAGGAAGAAAAGGGTAGCAAGCCTCTACCGGAGGCCGTAAAACAGTATAGGGAGTTGTTGGAAGCGGATTTTCTGGTCATTACGGATGGACCGGTACACCCCTCTGGAAAACCTACCGTCGTTTATGGATGTCGCGGTATCACCACCATGTCTTTAACTACCCACGGTCCCATCAAACCCCAGCATAGTGGTCATTATGGCAACTATGCACCAAACCCAGGATTTCAATTGGCGCAATTGCTGGCCAGTATGAAGGATTCCGATGGCAAAGTGCTCATACCCGGTTATTATGATGGTATCAATTTAAATGAAGAAGTAACGGAAGTACTTAAAAGTGTTCCCGATGATGCAGAAGCTATTTCGCAGCGCCTAGCTTTTAAGTCGGCAGAAAAGGTAGGTGGGTTTTATCAAGAAGCACTTCAATATCCAAGTTTAAATATACGTGGATTAGGTTCTGGATGGGTAGGCAAAAAAGCACGTACCATAGTTCCCGCCACAGCTACTGCGGAATTGGACTTGCGCTTGGTTCCGGAATCTGATGGCAATCGCTTAAAAAAGCTGGTAAAAAAACATATTGAACAACAAGGTTTTACCGTTTTGGACCATACGCCCACCAAAGAAGAACGTATGACCTTTGACAAACCAATAACGATTACGGAGGGCAGTGTTACGGACGCCTTTAGAACGGATCTTACCAATTCCTATGGGGATTTCTTGGTCAACACCATGCAACAAACCTTTAATGAAGAGGTGGTGCAGATTAGGATAATGGGCGGTACAGTTCCCATTACACCATTCATTAACGAGTTAAAGATTCCCGCATTTATTGTTCCTATGGTCAACCCGGACAATAACCAGCATAGTCCCAATGAAAACCTGAGGATTGGACAAATTGCGTATGGAATACAGACTTTTTATGCGCTATTGAGCACCAAACTACCTTGATTTAACTAGTTTGGGTACACCCTAAATCAAGATTAAAAACATTCATTGGGCCTAGATTCCGTCTTGGTCCGTTTGGCAATGGCAATGGCCCGCCAATAAAAATCATTGAACTTTTTGTTGCTGTATTTTACGAGCATGGCAGACAATACATCCGTCAATCCTAGGCTATTCCATTCCCAAAACATGGTTTCAAAATTATAGGCGTACATGGGTTTGCCTACCTCTTTTCTAATAGTGTCTATTTCTTTTTGCGAAATACCGTTTTCCGCAAGTCGTTGTACAACAAGAATTTCATTCTCTTTGGTGAACTCGGTATCCACAAAAGGTTCCAACAATCCTTCCTAATTAAAATTATGGGGAACAAGCGAAATCTGGTTTCGTTTTGCGAAATCCTTGAGCAATTCTTTCTTTTCTTCCGATACAAATAGAATATCATCTTGTACATAAAGCCCACAGGAGCTAAAACCTACAGTAATGGCAGCAATCTGTTCCGGTTTCAGCTGTATCGAAGGATAAGCTAAGGAAGGCTTAAAGGGATAGGCAGTAATCTTTATTTCTTTATCACTAATGCTGCTCTCCCCTATACCACAGAAATAATTTTTTATCCCAAGACACTCTAAAAACAACTGGATTCTTGTCAATCCCATCTTTACTTTCTATTTAAAGAGGTTTTTAAAAATGACGGCATACGATTATTACAACGTTCGTTCCCTTAAAAATAGTTCAACCAAATCATTTGCCCATATTTTTAATGCCATAAGTAACCGCTCCATTACAAACTGGAAAAATTAAGCATGGAAAGGTGGTTTTTTGTGCTGGTGGCATCCATTTATCATGAAAAGAAACCACATAGATTAGTGATAAAAGGCTCTTTAACGAAAAAAAAGTCAATTCAACCCTTAGTTTATTAGAATTATAACAAATGAACGTAAGTTTGTTTAACCAAATTTTACCTACATAATATGAAATATAAGACTATTGTAATTGACGATTCTTCTATCCAACGAATGGCAACTTCTTTTTTGGTGCAAACCCATCCGCAATTGGAACTCATTGGCTCTTTTGCCAACCCTTATGAAGGTATTAAGGCAATCTACGACCACAAAGTGGATATTGTGTTGTTAGATATTTTGTTGGACGACGTTGATGCCTTTGAACTTTTGGACCAAATTGAAATTGATGCAACAGTTATCATGAATTCTACCTGGTCCAGATTTGAAAGTACCGCTGCCAAGTATGGCGCAGTCGACTTTTTAATAAAGCCTATTCCAAGGGTGACCTTTGGAGAAGCAGTTGCAAAAGCCATTGCGGAACGTTGTAGCGCGATGGTCTAAACTTTAAATCCAGACGAACGTAACTGCACTAACCAGCTATTTTGATTGCGATGATCATAAGACCAATGCATTGGATAATTTTATAAGCAAATGCAAATTGGCATGCGAGAAAAATCCATGCTATGGAAAAGGGTATCTTTGAAAATTAGTTTTAAAACTTGACGACCACCCATATTGTTCCTAAAATACCAACTGCACAACGACTACAAGAGTACGGAGTGGGAATCTTTGCCCCAATCCCCACAAAATCCGCCTTAAAAAAAGCACTTAAAAAAAAGTACCTTACCGTTAACGGTCATATTGCCACAACGGCCACGCTTATCCATGGTGGGGAGCTTATACGATTGACGCTACCTAAAGATACCCCTTCCGTCAAACCGTTCCATCTTAAAATCGATATCCTATATGAAGATGAGTATTTGGCCCTCGTCCATAAGCCTGCCGGTATTTTGGTGAGCGGGAACAGTTTTAAAACTATGACGAATGCCTTGGTCCAAAACCTTAGAACAAGTACCCAGCCCGATGCTACCCAACCCCAACCTGTACACCGCTTGGATTTTGCAACAACAGGTATTCTTATGGTAGGAAAAACAGGCAAGAGTATTCGTACCTTAAACCTTCTATTTGAAAAGAAGGCCATTACAAAGGTCTATTACGCGGTCACCATTGGAGCTATGGATAAAAAGGGCACCATTACCGCCCGCATTGATGGAAAACCATCCCATTCCTCCTACAACCTTTTAAAGTCGGTTCCTTCGGTACGTTTTGGTCAACTTAACCTGGTGGAACTACTGCCGCAAACTGGTCGAAGACATCAATTACGCAAACATCTGGCTGGCATTGACAACCCTATTTTAGGAGATCCCGTTTACGGAACGGACCATCTAATTTTAAAAGGTAAGGGACTCTACTTACACGCCTACTCCTTAAGATTCAAGCATCCGTTTACCCAAAAAGAATTTTTTTTAACAGATGGATTGCCCCAGCGCTTTAAAAAACTGTTTCCTAAGGCTACTTAATTAGCGTGAGTTTGATATAGTTTTTTTTATAACCATTTGATTTTTAAAAACTTATATAATTTATCTGGTCGAGCCTTTCGGCCGAGCTCAAGATAAACCAAAGTAGAGACCTCATTGAAATGGACTTTTTTATAATTTCTAGACTGCGCGAAGTGACATCCACCTCTGTTTATTGTTCTTTACGTGTCTAAATGGTTCTTTTTATATGGAAGTCACGTTAATTAAGCTGAATTTCTGCTCGCGTTGATATTACCATATAGGGACCGCGTCACGATTTTACCATACAGTTCACTGTATTCCGAATTCTTGGTAATATGATAGAGCGCATTTTGCTGAATGACCAATAAAGGAAGAACAATCTTCTCCCTAATCTTTACGGATTCCCTGGATACGGCCTCATCTTCCATCAAAATTTGATGCCCGGAAATTTGAAGCAACATTTTTTCCGAAAGTTGACACTCGGCGTGAAGGATTTTCCAGAAATCGCCAAATTCCTCATCGTCTTTCATATAACTGGTCAATGCAAAATTGGTTTTGGCCAAGGACATCATGCTATTGTGCATCAAGGCCCTAAAGAAAGGCACTTCTTTGTAAAGCGTTTTAATCTCATCGAGCCTGCCGTCTCCCTCCAATTTTTGGATAGCGGTACCCAAACCAAAATAACCCGGGACATTCTGTTTCAACTGGCTCCAAGATCCCACAAAGGAAATGGCCCGTAGATCGGATAAGGTCAACTGTTTTTTATTGCCTCTTTTACCTGGTCTACTGCCAATATTTGCCTTGGTATAGTATTTTAATGTACTCCTATTTTCCAAATAAGGGATAAACTTATCATGCTGCTTTAAGGAATCGTACTTGGCAAAACTAAGTTCGGAAAGTTCTTCGATCAGCTTACGTTGCTCTACAGAAATGGTATGCTCCTTTCCAAAGATATTATTGCTAAGACCGGCTGTCAACAATTGTTCCGCGTTATGGATAAACTGCTCTTTGGTGCCATACGTACTGGTGATTGTTTGTCCTTGGATCGTCAATTGTATTTCATGGTTGGCGACGTCCTTGGTCTGGGCGGCGTAGAAACGATGTGTTTTACCACCTCCCCTAGCTGGTGGGCCTCCCCTTCCATCAAAAAACTTGGCTTTAATCCCATTGTTTCTACACACTTTGCTTAACGTCTCCTTAGTTTTTAAAATAGACCAATTGGCTTTTAAATACCCCCCATCTTTGGTGCCGTCGGAAAACCCTAACATAATGGTATGTGCTTCTTGTCTATTTTTTAAGTGATCGCGGTACATGGGAATATCAAAAAGGCGTTGCATGACGGATTCCGAGGCATCCATGCCCTTCATTGTCTCAAACAAGGGTACAATATCAAACGTAATGGCGTTACTCTCCCAACCGCTCCATCTAAACAGTCCAAATACAAAGAGTACCGAAAAGATATCTTCTGAATTACTGATAATGTATCGATTGCAGCCGTCCTCTCCATTCTTCTCTTGGATTGCCTTTAGTTGTTGGATGTTGGTAATGGTATCCCTTACGATACCTTCTTCATAATCCTCAGGCTTTATCTTCAAATCATTTTCTAGCAACCAGTTGATCAGCTCCTCTTCTGAAAGTTCATCCAAGGATTCCTTTATGGCACCTTCCTTTTTTAGGATGGTCGCTACCGTAAGGATGTGTTTGCTATGATCCTGCCTAATATCCAAACTGGCAAAATGGGTTTTAAAAATGTGTACTTTATCAATAAGTTCATCCAAATCCTCTAAATAAAGTCCGTGATAATCCGATAGCAACAACCTCTTAATTTCATCCAACTTTTCAATAAGTTCCTCATAGCCCACCACAAAGTTTTCTTGGAACATGGCCTTATACAATTTGGTGTTGATAGCGTTGATCGGCTCTTGTAATTTATTAAAAGTCAATTTTTTACGAAGCTCTTTGAGATCATTATAGTAGCATTTCATTAGCGTGAGCCGTAATTCATCTGCCACCTCATTGGTAATTTTAGCGGTCACAAAAGGATTGCCGTCCCGATCTCCGCCGGGCCAAAATCCCAATTTTATAATATTATAGTTATCAAAATCCGCACTTCTAATATTGTGCTTTACATACTTAAAAAGTTCACCTATGGCATTGTAATAGGTATTTCGTAAAATATGGATGATGTTCTTGGCCTCATCCAAGGGCGTAGGTTTTTTGGCGTTGATCAAAGAAGTCAGTCCCAACTGTTGTAGGGTAACATCAATATCATCGATCCTATTTTCATCTATCAAATCCCGTAATTCTTTTATGATATCCAAAACTGCGGGGGTGTAGAACTGTGTTGGATGGGCCGTAAGTACAATACGTGCACTAAAGGAAGATAACTGCTCCGCAATTTTATCCCAATTTTTATTTCTATTGACCAACTCAAAGTAATCTTTAATGGATAGGGAATTGGTGTACTCCTGCAGTTTAGGAAAGGCTGCATCCTCCACACTATCGTATAACACCACTTGGCGCTCTACATATTGTATAATACGGAACATAAAGTCCAACTGTTCTTTTTCGGTTTTAAAATCCGTAAAACTGGAGAAAAAACTGGAAAGGATATTTTGAGGTTTTTCACCTTGGTTCAAACCCTTTTCACAATGCTCAAACAACAGCGGCACCAACATACCTACGTTCTCCATATCCGCATAAGGCAAACTAAGGAACAGGCTGTTGTAAATATTGAATTTATTGGTTACCGACGTTTTAAATTCTTTTAGCCTATTGGATTGCTGGGTCTTGTTCATCTAACACTGGTTTAAGTTCTGTTTAAAGCGAAAACAAAGATCGTTATAAATTGTAGACTGCCCGTTTAAATTTAAAGCAAATCACAGATTTCCATCCTTGCGCATCCAAACATAACAAACCATTAATCCCCCTTAAAATGTTTTTGGTATTGGAGCACCCTAAAATCAAAGGTGTTGAAATCTGGGTTTTTATCTTTTAAATCCTTGTAAGCCTGCATACTGCCTACGGCCCTATTGGCAGCACCTGAAGGTGCGGTCAATGAAACGGTCCGTATCTTTTTCTTGGTAATAGGATGGACAAATTCGTGTATTCTTGGAACCGCAGCATCTACGACCTTTAATTGTAGTCCGTGGGCTTTTAAATATCTTCTAAAGAAATACTCCGGGCCGTTTTTACTGTTGCCTCCCGTAAACAAAAGCGTATGTATTGATGGAAAATCCTTTAAATAATCCAATAGGCTTCTTAGGACAACATCTCGCATTCCCAGATCCGAGGCATCAATTTTATCGCGCATGGCGCTTTCCACAATATCACATATCCCGATTCTTTCCTTTTTCAGGAAGTTTTTCCTCTGGGTTACCGCCTGCTGGGTTGTGGCAAAATCCAAATGGAGTCCGTAGATGTTGTCCAAAATAGGCCAAAGTTGCCCATCCCTACTACCGTAGCAAAATTCAACATCCCCTTCCTTTAATTGACCTGTGGTAAAACGTGGGGGCGGCAAGGTCCCCACGATGATTTTTTTGACTCCTTTAAATAGAAAGGGCGAATATGGATGTTTATGTTCAAACATTATGGAACTTAATGGGTTTACCTTATACTTTAAAAGCAATAGTTAGAAACGAATGCATGGTTAAAATTAGCATATTTTACAAGAGTAGAAATACGTGGAAATCCCTGCAAAGCTTCCCGTTTTTCCATACCTTAAACAAAAACATCAAGAAAATGGGAAGAGGGGACATCAAAACAAAACGCGGAAAAATAGCCAATAAGTCCTATGGTGCCAGACGTAAGCGAAAAATTAAAAAAAGAGTTTCCGTAGAAGTTAAAATAACGGTAGAAAAGGCAAAGTAAGCTAGTCTATTTTAAAATTAAGTTCCACGGTACCTTCTGCATTAATGGAAACCTCATAGGTATATAAACCTACTGGCAAAGGCACCGTATCTTGCATGCTTGGGGTAAACTCAAATGTTGTAGAATCTGTTGTTATGGTAAATGGCATGTTCCTAAAGGCGGTTTCAAAAGGGAGGTATGCCGAAAACCCTTCAATGGGGACATTTTCATAAAAAAGGCTATCCGCAATAACCGATACCATATCAAAATTCAAAGTACTCCTGTTTTGTATTCGGATATTGGCATTCAACAGCTCATCATCCCTGTCCGTACACGAGAACAGTACAACTCCAATAATCCCTATAGCTAGAACAACTTTTTTCATGCAAAGCCCTTTATAGAAAGAACGTTCCTAGTTGCATTTTATTCTATCGGATAAAAACGGGTTCGTTTTCTTTTAGCGTATGGGCCTTACTATACTCATAGTCTTCATAATTAAAACGCATAATATCTTCCAAGCTTTCTGCATTAGTATCCAGAATGTAGCGCACCATGGAACCCCTGGCTTTTTTAGCAAAGAAACTAATGACTTTAAGCTTGTCATTCTTCCAATCCTTAAAAATTGGGGTTATAACGGGCACTTTCAATGCTTTGGCATCTACCGCACTAAAATATTCGTTGCTTGCAAGGTTTACAAACAGTTCATTGTCATGCAACTCTTCATTAAGGGCTTGGGTAAGCTGCTTTTTCCAGAATTCATATAGGTTCTTTTTACGGCCCACCTTAAGTTGGGTACCCATTTCCAAACGGTATGGCTGCATTAGATCAAGTGGTTTTAGGATACCGTAAAGACCGGAAAGGATGCGCAGCGTATGCTGCAAACTGTCCAATTTATCTTCCGCAATGGTATAGGCATCCAAACCTTGGTATACATCACCATTAAAAGCGTAGACCGCGGGCCTTGCATTTGCTTGCGTAAAAGGAACTGAAAATTGCTGATTGCGCTCCCAGTTGAGCTGCGCCAAATTATCTGAAATGGACATTAAGGCAGAAAGGGCCTTGGGCTTCTTTTTGGCCAATACTTTGTTCAATTTTTCCGCTTGTTCCAAAAATTGGGGCTGACTGCTCTTTTGCGTTGGTAAAGCGGTATCAAAATCCAATGATTTGGCGGGTGATATAACGATTTTCATTAGGTATCGAATTTTTATCAAAAGTAAGACCAAATTGGCAAATGATACGCTTTACCCAAATGGACTTATCAATATCAAGATTGGGATAATTTATATTATTGGGCATGTTGGGAATACCCACGCCATTTTTCAATACAAGAGGCCATATCCTTGGGAATCTCAGAATCAAAGCGCATGGGCTTACCGCTAACCGGGTGTTGAAAACCCAAGGTTTTGGCATGCAAGGCTTGTCTTGGCAATAGCTTAAAGGCGTTATCCACAAACTGTTTGTATTTGGTAAAGGTGGTTCCCTTTAATATTTTATCGCCACCATACCTTTCATCATTAAAAAGGGTATGTCCCAAATATTTCATATGCACGCGGATCTGATGGGTTCGTCCAGTTTCCAATTTACAGGATACCAAGGTCACGTAGCCCAAACGCTCCAGCACCTTGTAATGGGTAATGGCCTCTTTTCCTTCATCACCGTCTGGAAAAACGGTCATCTGCAACCTGTTCTTGGGATGGCGACCCAAATGCCCTTCAATGGTTCCTTGATCTTCAGATACATTGCCCCAAACCAGCGCTATGTACTCCCGTTCACTGGTCTTTTCAAAAAACTGTTTTGCCAAATGGGTCATGGCAGCTTCCGTCTTTGCGATCACCAAAAGACCAGAGGTATCCTTATCTATGCGATGCACCAAACCCGGGCGTTCTGAACTATTGTTAGGTAGATTATCAAAATGATAGACCAAGGCATTGATCAACGTACCGGAATAGTTGCCATGCCCCGGGTGGACCACCATCCCTGGCGGCTTGTTCACCACCAACAGTACTTCGTCTTCATAAACGATATCTAGTGGGATGTTTTCCGGAGTAAGTAAAAATTCATAGGGCGGATGTTCAAAAAGTACTTTGACCTCATCCCCCGCCTTTACCTTATAATTTTGCTTTACATGGGTGTCATTTACCCAAATATTCCCTTTTTTAGCCGCTTGTTGTATTTTGTTACGTGTAGCGTTCTCAATGAAGTTCATTAAAAATTTATCTACTCTTAGGGGTTCTTGGCCTTTAGAGGCTACAAATCTAAAATGTTCAAAAAGGTCTTCTTGTGTAGGTTCTTGCCCCGGTGCATCTCCCATTATTCCTTGGATTCCGCTTTGATTATCGCACTGCCCGGTATGGTGCCATTACCACAAATAAGCTCTACCTTGGAGGTTTTGGGAAGCTTGTCCCCTGGTTTTACGTATTTGCCTTTATGTTTTATTTGGTAGACCATATCCTTTCCCAGTTCATCAATATAGGTAACGCGTTGCACATCTAAGCCTACGGCCCGTAACATGGATGTGGCATTGCGTTGGGTAACTTGAACGATATCTGGCACGGAAACCTTTTTGTATCCAGAGGGGTTGACCGTAAAATAAATCTTTCTATTGTCCTTTACCTTTGTTCCGGCAGTCGGGTTTTGTTCCAGGATCGAGAATCTGGGATAGGCGGGATCGTAGTTAGTGGAGTCCAAGACTTCATAACGCAATCCTTTTTCCTCCGCTAGTTTTCGCATGTCTTGCACGGACATTTTGGAAAAATCCGGGACCTCAACAAACTCATTGTGATTGGTAGTGCTCTTTAACCATTGCAGCGTACCAAAACAAACGAGTATCAAAAGCAATAGTGCCAGGCCCAATTGAATTAGAAAAACCTTGCTTTTTAAAAAATCAATAAAATCCTTCATAGAATGATGTTAACCCAACAAATATAGAAAAACAGCCCTTTTTTATTTACTTTGGCAGCACCATAATGCAAAAGATGAAAAAAAATATTGCCATTATCATGGGCGGGTATTCCAGTGAGCACGATATTTCCATTAAAAGTGGAACGGTCGTAAAAAAACATCTGAGCACGGAACGTTTTGTGTGTTACCCCATCCATATCCTTGCTAAGGAATGGTATTATTTGGATGATGACCAAAAAAAACACCCCATTAACAAGGATGATTTTAGTCTTTTGATCAAGGGGGAAAACATAAAGTTCCATTGTGTGTTCAATGCCATTCACGGAACACCCGGAGAAGATGGACTTATGCAAGCTTATTTTGAGTTATTGGGCATCCCACAGACAAGTTGCGGCGCATATCAAGCCGCCCTTACCTTTAACAAACGGGACTTATTGAGTACCCTAAAACCTTTTGGCATCCAATGTGCGGAATCCTATTTTTTAAATTTAGGTGATGTCATTGAACCCCATGAAATCATAACTAAAGTAGGGCTTCCTTGTTTTGTGAAGGCCAATAGGGCGGGAAGTAGTTTTGGCATATCCAAAGTATATAAGAAAGAAGAATTGCAAGATGCCATTAACAAGGCATTTAAGGAAGATAATGAAATCTTAATTGAATCTTTTTTAGATGGTACGGAAGTATCAGTGGGTGTTATTACCTATAACGGTAAGGTCACCGTCTTGCCTATGACCGAAATTGTCAGTGAAAATGATTTTTTTGATTATGAGGCCAAATACGAGGGTAAATCACAGGAAATTACCCCAGCGCGCATCTCACCGCAACGCGAGAAAAGAACCGCGGATATCGCTAGAAAAATCTATGGAGTCCTAAAAATGTCCGGCTATACCAGAAGCGAATTTATTTTTGTTGGGGACCATCCTTATCTTTTAGAAGTAAATACGACACCGGGATTGACGGAAGAAAGCATATTGCCCCAACAGGCAAATGCCGCAGGAATTTCCTTGTCCCAATTATTTGAAAGTGCCATTACAGAGGCCCTAAAAAATAATATTGCTTAATTTTAGAAAAATCCAATCAGCAGCTCATGAGACGTGCAATATTTCCCGGGTCCTTTGATCCATTGACCCTAGGCCATTATGATATTATTGAGCGGGGAATCACCTTATTTGATGAGTTGGTTATTGCCATAGGCATCAATTCTGAGAAACGATATATGTTTTCATTAGAGGAACGCCAACGGTTTATTGCGGAAGCTTTTAAGGATGAACCTAAAATAAAGGTGCTCACTTACAAAGGGTTGACCGTTGATTTTTGCAAGGAGATAGGGGCCAATTTCATTCTTAGGGGATTGCGTAACCCTGGGGATTTTGAGTTTGAAAAGGCCATAGCCCATACCAACAGACATTTATCGGAAATTGAAACGGTTTTTTTATTGACCTCATCCGGCAAATCTTATATTAGTTCTTCCATTGTTAGGGATGTTATCAGAAACGGGGGGAACTATACCAGTTTGGTGCCCAGTACTGTAAGGCATGGTGCGGAAGCAAAAAAATAGCTTCTAGCGAACCAAACCTTTCATTTCCTTTTCAATAAGGTATCTCACCACTTCTTTGAATCACTTCACAACATTATTTACAAAAAGACATCTAATATTACTAAAATTGTAAGAAATTACCTTCTTTTTTAATTTTGAAATCATCTATGTGAAGCTGAATAGCATGAGTTTACCCGCAATGACTTTGACCACAGTAAACAATTTAGTAAAACAGTTGCCCATCCCAACTGCTTTACTAGATGCTGATTTTAAGTTAGTGCACGCGTCCCATAGCTGGTTGGAACATTTTGACTGTACAAAGGGCCAATACTTTGGCAAATGCATTAGCCAATTACCACAATTTATAGAATCGCAGGTGTTGGCGCAGTTAAAGTTTTGCATGGAAGGAACTCCACAAAAACTATTGTTTGATACCCAAACTTCAAACACGCAATACAAGAACTACCAATTTACCTGCACCCCCTTGTATAACGAAAACGAAAATATTATCGGTATCATTCTGCAGGCAGAGGACATCTCCCACTATCTGGAAAATGAGGTGCGTTTTGAAAAATTGGAGAATCTTCTCAAGGATCAATCAGAGATGTCCAAAGTAGGTACTTGGGAGTACCATATAGCCACGCAAGAACTTAGCTGGTCCAAAATGACAAAAAAGATTCATGATGTCCCGGAAAACTATCAACCCAATGTGGATACCGCTATTGATTTTTATACTTGTGGACATGAAAGAAACACCATAGCCATGTTCTTCCATAATGGGATGACCAAAGGGCAATCATGGACCACAAAATCAAAAATGAAAACCGCTAAAGGCAAGGAAAAATGGGTCATCTCCTCTGGAAAGCCTATTATTAGGGACAACAAGATCATACGGTTAGTGGGAACGTTCCAAGATATTACGGAACAAGAAAAAGCAGAACAACAAATACGGGAACGGGAACAAATCTTACATACCTTGATCGATAATATTCCATTGAATATTTACATTAAGGACCTTAATCTCAAGAAAATATTGGTAAACAAAGCCGAGTGCGATTTTCTGGGTGTACCAAATGCCCAAGAACTTCTTGGCAAGTCTGACGATGATTTTTTTGATAAAGAAATGGCAACCAAACTACGCGATGAGGATTTGGAAGTTATTTTTAGTGAGAAACCTATTTTTTCCCAAGAAAGAATACTCCCAAACAAAACAGGTAAGGAAATACCTATGTTGGTGTCAAAGATTCCCCTTAAGAACTTGGGAGGGCAAATCTATGCACTTTTGGGCATTGGTATGGACATCAGTTCACTTAAGGAAAAGGAAAATCAGCTGCGCAAGCTCATCAATGTTACCTCGGAACAGAATAAGAAGCTGATCAATTTTGCCCACATCGTTTCGCACAACCTACGTTCCCACACGGCTAATTTTTCCATGCTTTTGGAATTTCTAATGCAGGAAAAGGATGATACGGAAAAAGAACAGCTGGTCACCATGCTTTCGCAAGCTGCCCAAAACCTTATGGAAACTTTGGAGAACCTCAATATTGTAGTGGACATTAATGCCAATACGGATATGGAGCAAGAACATCTAGATCTAAGCAAAAAGATACAGCAATCCGTGCGGGTTTTGGACGCTTACCTTAAGCAAAAGAGGGCAAAGATCATTACCAACATTCCACCGGGTACCACCATAAAGGCAGCTCCTGCCTATTTGGACAATATTATTCTGAATATCCTTAAAAATGCGATGATCTATTCCCACCCAGATCGCCCTCCGGTCATTACGTTAAACGCAAAAAAAGAGGGAGGAACCACGGTTTTAAGTATCCAAGATAACGGTCTGGGAATAGACCTGGATAAGTACGGTAAAAAACTGTTTGGCATGTACAAAACGTTTCATAACAATAAGGATTCCAGGGGTATTGGCCTTTTCATTGTTAAAACCCAGGTAGAAGCCATGGGAGGAACCATAGATGCGCAAAGTCAAGTAGGTGTTGGTTCTACCTTTAATATTCGATTACATGATTAATATAAATACCATATATATTGTCGATGATGATGCCATTACCACTTTTGGAATAAAAAAGCTGATCCATAAATCCATTAGGTGTGAAACGGTAATGGAATTTGAAAATGGTGAGCAAGCAATGCGCCGCATAAAGGAAAATCTTTCCAAGGGTGGCCCCATTCCGGACCTTATTTTCTTGGATATCAACATGCCTATTATGGATGGATGGCAGTTTTTGGACGAATTCCAGAAAATCACCTTTGATAAAAAAATCGTAATCAACATTATTACGTCTTCCATCGATCAAGCGGATGTGGACACTTGGGAGTCCTATAAAAAGAAGATACCCCACTATTTGAATTACAGCATAAAACCTATTTTTTCCATCGACTTCAAAGAATTACTTGCAGCAAACATGGCCAACTAATTTGGCCCAAGGTTTTCTACCAACCTTGATCTATTCAATAGCAAGATGGCCGTTTTATCCTATTAAGCCAATGAAAATTGATCATGGCTTCCAAAGAAAAAGGGAGTTTCTTACTTTTATGCTTCTCAAGGCGAAGATCATGAAGCATACTTTTTTAAACATTCAAATTCCCGTTCTTTTTTTGCTTGCACTGGTGTTCTCCTGTAAAACGACTACGGAGGAACAGCTGGATAATCTTAAGACACCTTTTGAAGTTTCCGAGGGCTTGGAAACGGCCACTTATAAAGAAGTTACGCAGCATTACCTTAAGCTGGCCCAAAACTACCCAGAGATAAACGTACAGACCATTGGGGAAACGGATAGCGGCCTGCCCCTACACTTGGTTACGTTCAACCCTGATGGTAATTTTAATTTCAAAAAATTTCAAAAAGATAAAGCCGTCATCCTAATCAACAATGGTATCCATCCGGGGGAAAGTGACGGTATAGATGCTTCCATGTTATTGTTTAGGGATTTGGCAACAGGGAAAATTAAAGCTCCCAAAAATGTGGTCATAACCGCTATTGCGGTATATAATGTTGGGGGTATGTTGAACAGGAACTCAACTTCCCGGGCCAATCAAAATGGACCTAAAACTTATGGTTTTCGTGGGAATGCCAGAAACTTTGACCTTAACCGGGATTTTATTAAAGCGGACACCAAAAACGCTACCACTTTTGCCCAGATATATCACTTGGTCCAACCCGATATTTTTGTGGACAACCACGTAAGCAATGGTGCCGACTATCAATATACCTTGACCCATCTATTTACCCAACACAACAAACTAGGTGGTCGTTTGGGGAAGTATCTACATGAGGAACTTATGCCCGATCTTGAAATGGGCCTAAAAACCAAAAATCTGGACATTACGCCATATGTAAACGTCTTTAACAAACCACCGGAAAGCGGATTTTCACAGTTTTTGGATAGCCCCAGATATTCTACGGGCTATACCACACTTTTTAACACCTTAGGAATGATGGTGGAAACCCATATGCTAAAACCCTACAAAGAAAGGGTACTGGGAACTTATGAACTATTGCAACAAGTCCTGCTATTGGCAGATAAGGACCATGGGCGCATCAAAGAACTACGCACCAATACCATAGTAGAGCAACAGCAGCGCGAGTATTATCCTTTAAATTGGCATGTAGACACTACGCGGATTTCCAATTTGAACTTCAAAGGTTTTAAAGTGGATACCTTGGTAAGCCAAGTTACCGGCCATCCAAGACTATCCTATAACAGGGAAGAGCCCTTTACCAAAAACGTTCCCTATCAAAATTACTTTGTCCCTAAAGACAGTATAAAAGTCCCGCATGCCTACCTCATTAAAAAAGCATGGACAGCGGTCAGGGAAAGATTGGTAGCCAATCAAATCGATTTTTTTGAAGTACAAAAAGATACCACACTACAAGTGGAGTCTTACCGCATTGCAGATTTCAAGACAAGGGATATGCCTTATGAAGGGCACTATCTACATTACGGTACTAGGGTAACATCGTCATTCCCCAATTTGCACATTGCAAAAGGAGACCTGGTAGTACCTACGGCCCAAGATGGTATTCGGTATATTTTGGAAACCTTGGAACCCCAAGCCCCGGATTCTTTTTTTAATTGGAACTTTTTTGACACGGTTTTGCAGCAGAAAGAGGGGTTTTCGCCATACGTCTTTGAAGACACCGCCTTGCAAATGCTAGAAGAGAACCACGGTTTAAAACAAGCATTCTTGAAAAAGAAAGAAGGGGATGTTGATTTTGCATCCAGTTGGTACGCACAATTGGACTGGTTGTTCAAAAAATCCGACCATTATGAACAGGCCCACATGCAGTATCCGATCTATCGCATTCCCAAAGGTTCCAATGCGGCATCAATCCTCAGAAATTGATTCATCGTCTTCAAACAAGAGTTTGATGTTTTGATACGAGTTTAGGAGTGCTTTTTTAATTTTTTTCTTGCCTTTCCACTTTACTTTGGTGATACCTTCCTTTTCTTGCGGCACCAGTTCACCCTCAAATTCCGTGACCATTTCAAACCAGAATACTTTTTTTAATCGATATTCCCCGTTACGTTTAAAAATATGGTAGGTCGTTTTAAGGTATTTTTCAATATAAAGGCCAGAAACCCCGGTTTCCTCTTCAACCTCACGTATCGCTGCTTTTTCTATGGATTCGCCTTTATCCAACTTTCCTTTGGGCAGGTCCCATTTATCATTTCTATAAATAAAGAGCACCTTTCCCTTGGGGTTGGTAACCAGGCCGCCGGCAGCAACTACAATAGGGATCTTGCTGCTGAATTTTTCTAAAATATCATCACTGGGATCATAGATATAGGCCTCTTTTAGCAATTTTTTGGAAAGCGACGTAATGGCGTAATTTATAGCATTGTCTTCCATCAAAAAAACATTGCCTCCCGTATTGTCCGGCTTTTCATTTGTTAAGAACAACGGGCACTCATTAACAAAAACTTTATACATTTGCGCAATGATTTTAGACAAGAACAGCGCCAAAAAAACAGCTGAGTTACTATTGCAAATTAATGCAATAAAGTTGAATCCTGAAAATCCGTTTACTTGGGCTTCTGGCTGGAAATCCCCTATTTATTGTGACAATCGCATTATCTTATCCTACCCCCAGATACGAAACTACATTAGGGAGGAAATGGCAAAACAAGTAGAGCAACTATACGGCAAGCCAGATTGTATTGCCGGGGTGGCCACTGGGGCCATTGGCATAGGTATCCTTGTTGCAGAAGCCTTGGGGCTACCATTTATCTATGTGAGACCGGAACCAAAATCCCACGGACGCAAAAATCAAATCGAAGGGCAATTGGAAGCGGGCACATCCGTAGTGGTCATTGAAGATTTGATAAGTACGGGCAAAAGTAGCTTGAACGCAGTCAAGGCCTTACAAGAAGCGGGGGCAGACGTTAAAGGCATGCTGGCCATATTTACCTATGGATTTAAGATAGCCGAAGAAAATTTTGCAACGGAAAAACTGGCCCTACATACCCTAAGCAATTATGACCTGCTTATCGATCAGGCATCGAAGACCAATTACGTAAAGGAAGAAACGGTACAAACTTTATTGGAATGGCGCAAAGCCCCCCAAAACTGGAAACAATAGCACTATGCATATAGAAACACCTACAAAAACCGTGGCAAAAAGCCCTAAAGAGGTATTTGAATTTTTAATGGACGTTAAAAATTTTGAAACCTTGATGCCGGAGAACATCGACAAATTTGAAGTTTTGGATACAGAGACCTTTAAGTTTGCCCTTAAGGGAATGCCAGAAATTATCCTTCGCTTAAAGGAGCAATATCCACATGAAAAAATAGTCCTTGGTGCGGCGAGCGACAAACTGCCGTTTACATTGACCGCAACAATTGCAGAACGGGCCATTGGGCAAAGCGAAGTAGGCCTAAGTTTTGAAGGGGAATTCAACGCCATGATGGCTATGATGATCAAAGGCCCGATCACAAAGTTTATGGAAACGCTGGCTACCAACATGGATAGGATATAGCTATCCCAAAAGTTTGATTTCCTTTAAACCATAGCTTTTCATCTGCCCATCCTCATGGGCTATCCACAGTTTTCCGTGTTGATCTATGGTACGGATAATTCCCATGAACTTCAATCCATGGGCATCTTCAAAAGCGGTGATAATATCTTTGCGGTACAACACCCGTTCATAATTCCCTTTTAGCTTGTCCCATGGTATCCTAGCCACTTCTTTTAGTCGTAGACTAATGGTTTTGGCCAATTCAAGTAACAAGGGGTCCAGCAAAATGGGTCTTTCCAAAAGTAATTGAAGGGAGCTTGCCTTGGGCAAGCCTTCAAATACCGTTTGGTTCACATTAAGACCGATCCCAATAATGGTGTGCTTAATATGGCTGCCTTGTAATACATTTTCAATTAAAATGCCGCATATCTTTTGATTCCCTGACATAATGTCGTTAGGCCATTTAATAGCTAGCTTGGGTACTGCCATGCCCTGCAATACTTCTATGATGGCCAGTGCTACCAAACTGTTCACCCATACCTTTTGGGATACTCTAAGGTTGGTAAATTTTTTTAATATACTGAAAGTTAGATTTTTACCTTTCTCTGACTCCCATTGGTTCCCCAACTGCCCCCTACCCTTATGTTGGTTTTGGGTATAGACTACGGTGTCATCATCTACATGCTCCCGCAACGCCAAGTCCTTTAAATAGGTATTTGTGGAATCGATGGCATCAAGTTTGATTATATGCATGGTGGCCGCTGATAATAAGGATGAATGTAATGTTAAAAACGCAGTGCCACAAAACAAAAAAGTAATAACTTTGTAAAACCTAATATTTTTGAATGCAGAAAGACAGAGCTAGCGCGGATGAGCTTATTTCCTTAATAGTATCAGGAATGGAAGATGTGAAGGGCGTAGATATTAATCTTCTGGACCTCAGGGAAATAGAAAACACGGTCTGTGACTACTTTATCATTTGCAATGGTACATCCAATACCCATGTAAACGCCATAGTTTCTTCCATACAAAAAACCGTGAGTAAAGCGATCAAGGACAAGCCTTGGCATGTAGAAGGTTCGGAAAACGCAGAGTGGATTTTAATGGATTACGTAAATGTAGTGGTCCACGTATTTCAAAAACATATAAGGGAATTCTACGATATTGAAGGACTTTGGGGAGATGCCAAGGTAACCACGGTAGAAAGTAGCTACAATAATTAAACAATGGCAAAAGAAAACAATTCAAATACCCCCAAAAAACCTAGGTTTAGCTCATGGTGGATCTATGGCGTGATCGTGGCCTTGATCTTGGGTTTTCAATTCTTTGGCAGTAGTGCCTTTTCTAGTACGGAAAAGACGACTACCTCTGAACTACAGGAATTTCTAAGAAATGGGGACATCAAGGAAATCTTGATTATCACCAATACCAGGCAGGCCAAAGTATTCCTAACGGATGAGGCCCTTAAGAAAGACGTCCATAAAAACGTATCGGATAAGTCGATTATTCCTTCGGCTGGCTTGGCCCCTCAGTATATCTTGGATTATGGAGATCTCCAGAATTTTGAGGATGAAATAAAAAACATCAAAAAGGACAACAATTTAGAAACTATTGTAGATTTTGATACGGAAAACAATGTACTTGGGGATATCCTTTTCTCTTTATTGCCGTTTGCACTCATTATAGGGATATGGATCTACCTCATGCGGCGTATGTCCGGTGGTGCCGGAGGTGGTGCCGGAGGACAGATTTTTAATATCGGAAAATCCAAGGCAAAACTTTTTGATGAAAAAACCGATACCAGGACTTCTTTTAAAGATGTAGCTGGTCTAGAAGGGGCAAAAGAAGAAGTGGAGGAGATTGTGGAATTCCTTAGAAATCCGGATAAGTATACTTCCCTTGGTGGTAAAATCCCCAAAGGTGCCTTACTGGTAGGCCCTCCGGGGACCGGTAAAACCTTGTTGGCCAAAGCTGTTGCCGGGGAAGCCAAAGTACCGTTCTTTTCCCTTTCAGGTTCAGATTTTGTGGAAATGTTCGTAGGTGTAGGAGCCTCAAGGGTAAGGGATTTGTTCAAACAGGCAAAGGACAAATCGCCTGCCATTATATTTATTGATGAAATTGATGCCATAGGCAGGGCCAGGGGTAAAAACAACTTTACAGGTTCCAATGACGAGCGGGAAAATACCTTGAATCAGTTGCTTACGGAAATGGATGGTTTTGGCACCAATACCAATGTCATTGTACTTGCCGCTACCAACCGGGCAGATGTGTTGGACAAGGCTTTGATGCGTGCGGGGAGGTTTGATCGACAGATTTATGTGGATCTTCCGGATATTAGGGAGCGTAAAGAAATTTTTGAAGTACACCTTAGACCCATTAAAACTGCGGAAACGTTGGATTTGGATTTTCTGGCAAAACAGACCCCCGGATTCTCCGGAGCTGATATTGCCAATGTTTGTAATGAAGCGGCCTTGATCGCAGCACGAAAAGAAAAAAAAGCGGTGAACAAACAAGATTTTCTTGATGCCGTTGATAGAATTGTAGGTGGTTTAGAGAAGAAGAACAAAATTATAACCCAAGGTGAAAAGAAAACCATCGCGTTTCATGAGGCTGGCCACGCTACAGTAAGTTGGATGTTGGAACATGCCGCACCCTTGGTCAAAGTAACTATCGTTCCAAGGGGCCAATCGTTGGGAGCAGCTTGGTACTTGCCAGAGGAGCGCCTTATCGTAAGACCGGACCAAATGCTGGATGAAATGTGTGCTACCATGGGGGGGCGCGCCGCAGAGAAAGTAATGTTCGACAAAATATCCACAGGTGCTTTAAGTGATTTGGAAAAAGTTACCAAACAAGCTAGGGCCATGGTAACCATTTATGGACTTAATGAGGAATTAGGGAATATCACCTATTATGATTCCGGACAAAGTGAATACGGTTTCACAAAACCTTACAGTGAAGAAACGGCACAGAAGATCGACACGGAAATCTCAAAAATAATAGAGAAGCAATACCAACGTGCCATCGCACTTTTGAAAGAAAACAAAGATAAACTAACCGAACTGGCGGAACGTTTGTTGGAAAAAGAGGTGATTTTTAAAGACGATCTAGAAAAGATTTTTGGAAAAAGACCTTTTGAGAAAGAAGAACTTGCCGGGGTAATCCCAAATGGCAAGGAAATTACTGCGGAAGAAAGCAAGGAGACGGAAAAAGAAGCGGAATAGGCTAAATAGGTAGAGCGGTTAACATGGGTGTTTTTGATAAACTTTTTGGAGGTGGAAAGAAAGTTCCCAAAGAAACCACGGAAACCCGCGGGGAGCATATGCCCGACCTAAAGATTCCCATTGATGAAAAATTTACCATTTATTTCAAAAAAAACGGGGGTAAATTTATCTACTGCGAAAACTTTACGGAAATCCTAACTGCCCTAGAAAGTATCATCTCTGAAAATGATTGGCAGACCCAAGCCTTTTATACCCTTGACAAAAGGATAAACGAACGCTTTGCAACGGAAAAGCTGAACTTTACGGACAAGCGCAAGGATAGCGATATCTTCTTCACCACCTGCGAACATCTTATTGCCCACAACGGGTCCATTTTGGTCTGTTCCAATCAAATTAAGGAACGTAAACTAAATGAATTGCCTGACAACCTTATCGTTTTTGCCACTACCAGCCAATTGGTAGATTCTATAAGCGAGGCCCTAAAGGTGATTAAAAAGAAATACGATAAGACCCTTCCGGATAATATCACGACCTTAAAACATTTTGAACCTACACAAGAAAATAAAAATGACTTCCTTTCTTACGGCAGTGCATCAAAAAATGTATATCTTTTGCTGTTAGAAGACTACTAACACAATGAAAGAACTTTTTAAGCGCAGCATTACGGGAATTTTATACGTAGTTCTTCTGCTTTCTACCGTTTTTCTAAATTCAGATGCTTTTGATTTTCTGTTTATGACCTTTGGTCTTGCCTGCCTGTATGAGTACAAAAGAATAGTACAGCTAAAAGGCTATCATATTTTTATTGCGTATTTAGCCTTATGGTGGGCCTATATTTATTTGATACATGATAAGATACCCATTAACTTCCTTTTGATATTGACGCTAACGGTAAACTTTGCTTTAATGGCCTATCTGTTTTCAAAAAAACATTTGGATTTCAATTCGGTACAAAAATTTATAATAGGTGTGTTCTATATTGGTGGTGGATGTATTTTTCTCACCATGATCCCTTATAATGATACTGGTTTTGCGCAATTTCTCATCATGGGAATTTTTATTTTGATTTGGGTAAGTGATAGTTTTGCCTATTTAGTAGGCAGAACTCTTGGGAGAAATAAACTTTTCCCTTCCGTTTCCCCTAAAAAAACTATTGAAGGTTCTCTTGGAGGGCTTATTTTTGCACTGGTAGCTGCATATTTTTTATCCCAATATGAACCGCGTATCAGCACTGGCCAATGGATGGTATTATGCGTGGTCATTGTAATTTCGGGAGGTTTGGGGGATTTATTGCAATCCAAGTTCAAACGGGTGGCCGGGGTAAAGGACAGTGGTGCCATTTTACCGGGCCATGGAGGTATTTGGGACCGCTTGGATAGCCTCATCTATGCAGCACCTTTGGCTTTTTTGACATTAAAACTGTTTGCTTATGTTTCATAAAGAGGGGAAAAATATCATCCTTATTGCATTCTTCCTTACCGTTGTAACCGTTTTTGTGGCTCACTTTTACATAACACCGCAGTGGTTAAGGTTGACCTTACAGCTTACCGCATTGGCTTTTTTGATATTGATTTTACAGTTTTTCAGAAATCCCAAACGTTTGGTCACCCCAAATTTTGATGAGATTTTAGCTCCCGTAGATGGTAAAGTAGTAGTAATCGAAGAAGTTGAGGAAACAGAATACTTTAAGGAAAAACGAAAACAAGTTTCCATATTTATGTCACCACTGAACGTGCATGTCACGCGGTATGCGGCAAGTGGGACCATCACCTTCTCCAAATACCATCCAGGCAAATATCTAGTCGCCTGGCATCCTAAATCCAGCACGGACAATGAGAGGACCACCGTAGTGATCCATACTCCAAAATTTGGTGAAATTTTATACCGTCAAATTGCCGGTGCCTTGGCCCGTAGAATCGTTAATTATGCAGAAGAAGGAGAACCCGTCGTACAGGGACAAGATGCGGGTTTTATAAAATTCGGTTCGCGGGTAGACCTTTTTCTACCGCTGGACAGCAAAATTTGTGTTGGATTGAACCAAAAAGTAACCGGGGCAAAAACTTGCATTGCCATGTTACCCTCAAAGGATGACCAATAAGGATACACATAAGAAGTTTGACGAAGCCGTGGAATTCGTAAATAATTTTACGGAACCCATTCCTGCCGATATCTTATTAAAGCTCTACGCGTATTACAAAATAGCCAATAAAAATTTTGACAACCCGGGTAGCAAAACACCACTTATCAATGCCTTTAAGGCCAATGCGCTTATCCAAGCCCAAAACCTAAGCAAACAAGAAGCTATGGAAGCTTATGTGCTATTGGTCAATCAAGAAATAAAGAGCGCATAGCATACTTTAAAAAACATTGATCAGATAGGATGGTAATATTTTTAGTAAGAAAAATATTACATTAAACATCATAAAATACTACTTTCACTACATTAACTTCTGAATTCCACAACAATTATTTCGTTTCATCTCCTCTTAGGTGGTAAAATTGGGGTATCAAAGCCTGTTTAAAAGCTTGTTATAGCTATGACAATCAGCAGGCTATCCACAAAACCCCTTTAAATGAAAAACTTGTATTCCCTATTCCTATGCGTGTTTTTATGCACTTTAGGAAGCTACCAACTAACCGCCCAATCACCAGGTGGCGTAAATTCCAACTTAAACTTATGGTTAAAAGCAGATGCTGGAACCAACACCACGGTGCAAGGCCAGGACGTTAATACCTGGACGGACAACTCCCCCAATGGGTTTACGGCCGATCAAAGCACAAATACCAATAGGCC
>CALGQU010000124.1 GCA_937959125.1 uncultured Croceitalea sp. | reverse complement strand
CCATCAAACGCTTCTTCTCCGGTAAAATCAAAGGTATATCTACTAAAACAAATTGAATCGTTTGCAAAACTGAGTTCGTCCCGGGTTTCGTATAAAACTACATCACCTAGCTGAGCAGGTTGAAAATCTAACTCCGGGAAGCGCGCCTGTTCATACAATGCTCTTGAAATGACGTTGGCTTCAAACTTGTATACTTCATTTAAAACCCAATACCCGCTATATCGTCCCGATACTTTACCTTGGGTGGCATGAAAAATGTTCCCTTCGTAACTAAAGGATTTTAAATACCCATCGTTGAAAAAACGTAGGCTGCTCTCGTCAAATAGGTTTGTCCTAATTATCCTTCCGTTTTTTAAAACCGCAGCATTCATCATAAACCTATAGATTAAAGTTTGGGATTATCTGCTCTGCAGCATTCAATGAAAGCTCCATTCTGCTGCTGTAAGCAGCAGAAGTATAGATGTACCTATCTAGACTGTAGATAAAAATATCCTGAGATGGAGTGATTAATTGTAGATTTCCGCTTGCATTTTCTCCGATGATTCCCAATCGATGTTTGGTATAAGTTTGCCTAAAATTATTTTCCGGTTCTATGGTATAATAAACCTCCAGATAAATCCTAGGATTCACTATACTATTATCGGATACTAAAGTCTGTAAGAGGTTATTCTCTTCTGTAGTGATACCTAGTACGAATTGATAAAATTTAAGGTTGTTTTCAGATTCTGCGTTCAGTACGGTAATTGAATTGCCAAGGTCGTTAATAATGCTTGGGGCATAAAAAAATGGTTGTTCAATTTGATAAAAATTATTCTCATCCATTGAGAAAGGTATACTCCCAGAACCGCTAGATTGGGTAAAAGTGCTACTTCTATTTAATAAGCCTTCCCCAACACCTTCTATCATTTGCGCCTCGTAAACAATACGATTTTGTATCTGTACGTTTTCACCATCGCTGAAAGCCAACTTGTCAGCAATAATCCTGGTTTCCATAGTCAGATAACTACTTTCATTGGGGGATACTTCTGAGATATCTACCATTTTTTGGGAATTGTCCACTACCCACGAAATCACTTCTCCACTCGCACTGGCCAAACGCTGTTCTGCATCTACCGGCCCAAACAGCGTGTCGATGGGTTTTATGGGTTGCTCTACGGCAGTCCCGTCTACATCTTGCGCAGCTGTTAAGGTATTTCCCGTATACAGTACTTTAATATAGCTGGCAACGTTACTACGGTTGTTGATGTCCCCAATGGCCGGGACTAGAAGTTCCATGGGGTTACAATAGTTATCCACTATGGTGTTGCCGTTGTCATCTGTACCTGGCGAGGGGCGCAATTGGCTTTCGGTCAAAAAATTGTTTTCCGCGGCATCGGAAAGCTGCCCGATCTGTGCGTGGGCCACTAAGGTTTCCCCTGCATTTTGCACCAAGCGCAAAAAAATGCTGTTGGTACTTTCCATAGTGGTTTGTACCGCTTCTTGCAGGATTA
Organism: uncultured Croceitalea sp.; assembly: GCA_937959125.1. GTDB lineage: Bacteria > Bacteroidota > Bacteroidia > Flavobacteriales > Flavobacteriaceae > Croceitalea. Next base: position 1,413 of record CALGQU010000124.1, on the reverse strand, counting down.
CCGGCCAATTGTTCGCCGGATAGGGCGTTACCACAATATTGTCTATGGTAGTGCCTTGTTGCAATACTTCTGTGCTGTCTATAAGGGCACCATAACTATTGTAATAATTATAAGATCGTCCCAAATGCCCTTTTATATGGAGGTATACCGTATTCTTTGTGGCAAATTGCGATATAATGTCGTCGTAAAGGCTTTGCTGTTCCCGTTTTTCCGTATTGGTACCGTTCCTTAATGTCACCGTACCGGTCTTGGAGTAATGTAAGCCGTAGTACGCTGCGGCATCCATAAACTGGCCTATAGTCTCTCGGTATTGTTTTTCGGCATAGCCTGTGGGTACATTAGCAGTATCCAAAATAGCTTCCGCTGCCCGTGCGTATGCCAAATCAAGAGCAAACCCGGTAAGGGAGCGCCCTTCCTTATAGTCCCCGTTGGATAATACAATGTCAAGGCCATAGTCCCCCGTAAAGTTGCCCAAGAAAGTACCTTGGGGCACCAAGGGAAATTCAAAGGGCTTTAAGGTTTCGTTATTTTCATCGCCATAAGCATCCGCGGCAAAGAAATAATCATCTATTAAGGAATCTGCGGGTTGGTCCGCGGGTTTGTACCCGATCCATTCCGCTCTAAAATTGTTGTTATTAGCTTGTGTATCGGTCCAATTGTTAAAGGTCTTCAACTGGTTCCAAATGAGTTGCATAAATTCTGTTGCCGTGCCCAATTGCGCGTACCCTACCAAGAAGGTATTGCCTGTGGGTATGAAATCCACTTTCTTAAGACCACGATAGATGAAATACTTAATAGGAACCCCAGTAACAGGTTGTCTGTAAGGACGTAATATGAGATTAACTTTAGCGGTATCCGAATGGGGTTGTAAAAACACTTGGCCGGCGCATATGGAAAACGCTCTAGTGTCTGCTGTAGCGGTAAATCCTGAAGTAAGCCGATATTGTGTGCCCTCATTGCCCATAACCGGACCAAAGGCCTGGGAAGCATTCTGCGTGTCTCCGGCCAAAAGCTCCTTGAAGAAGTAGGAGTTGGCGGCAAGTTTTGGGCTATTGTTATTCATATCTATAAAAGGTTTACTGTTTTGGGACAAACACATTTCTAAATAGCGATATCTCTACTATTTTCTCTAAAGTTAGTCAATCTGTAGAAGTTTGGTGAGGGTTTTTCCCTCAATTTATGCCAGAATGAAAGTTTAACCTTTACTTATGTTAATACATCTAAAAATTTGTAGGAGGTACTACAAATTATTAAGATAATACGCCGTATTTTTTGGGTATTCCTGCTGTTGGAGAATTTAAATTTTAAAAAATGAGGGTTTTTCCCTCAAATTAAACGTAATTTTTGCCTGTTATTTTTAGGAGGGTTATTTTTTAGCAGGGTAAAATCCCGTTTGTAAGAATTACGATAAGG
>CALGQU010000123.1 GCA_937959125.1 uncultured Croceitalea sp. | reverse complement strand
TCATAAGGACTGTAAATCTTATATATCTGCAAGACCTTAGCAGGTCTAGTTCTTTCTTGGATAACTTCCAAGCAAAAAAAATTCTCTGAACGAACAAGATTTTATGGTGGTACGGGGCTTTAAATTTACAAACTGAAGTATTTAAAACAGAAAGCCCAACTAAGACTAGTTGGGCTTTCTTGTTTATGTAATAAATAAATTATACCAAAGGCGTCCCTTTAAGACGTTTTTCAATCTTTTTCTTTTTCTCCGTCAACAGCTTCATGATATCCATAAGCTCGGAATCTTTGGTCTCCTTATATATTTCGTTAATCTCAAGAATAAGTTTTTTGGCCTCTCTGGAAGCCGCCACCCTATCACTGGTAGACATATGGCTCAAAGTTCTATTTTGAAACTCCGTAGCTCTTTCACGTAACTCTTCGGTCATTTTTATTTAAAATTATATACTTTACATTAAAACTTTATCAAATAACACTATTAAAGTTCTATTCACATATTAGCGTTCCATATTTATGAAATATTTAACGCAATCCATAAATCTTTATTTTACTTTGATTTGGAGCAATATAGAGAATAAACCTTTAAGTTTTTTTACTTTCCAACTTAAAAAATGTATTTTTCTGAAAATTACCGCGTATAATGAAGGATTTGGGATATTATGGGGTGAAGATTTACCAGACATCCAGATAGTCTTTGAACGTCAATAATATATTTTCAATTACAAACTATCCTTTTCCCTAAGTAGGGTCAAAAAGGAAGTTTGCTTTGGTTGCTGCGCTTCCTGTTTACTTTCTAACCGTTCTATTTCCCTTTGAAACTCTTCTTTGGTCATATACTCTTCCGTATTAAAAAAAGAATTTACCAAACTAAAAAGCGTAAATAAAAAGCTAAGGGCAACAGCCCCTATCAATCCAAAAAGTAAGGTTCGCTCCCTTTTGTATTCTTTTCTCTCCGTTTTACTCAACTTCGCTTTTTCCGTAGTGGAGAGTTTTCTGGAATTGGACATTTGCTCCAGAAATTGATCCCATTTCTCCTCTTCTTGGATATATCTTTGGGTAAAACCACCATCTTCCAAAAAATCCGGAGTATAAGCGGTTGAGGAAAGCATGAAAATCTTTGAACCGTTCCCACTCATAATATCCAACAAATCGTGGTCATAATCAATAATTTCCTTGACCAATTTTTCTACATACGCCAGATTATAGTTGGGCCTTAAATATTCATCATATAAAAGCTGTACCTCAAAATAGTCATCCCTATCGGAAGCGTATTCCAAGAACTTATCCTTTAACTCTGCTTTAAAAAACTCGCTCATGCAGTCTTAACCCTTCGGTCGGTATTATTCGTCCGGTTAGCCAACTCCTAAAAAATATTAGGCCATGGAATCATACGGATTCCATATACTATTCCGTTCAATGGCTTGAGAATGTTTTAAAGGTAAAATAAAGGGAATAATGCACAATGGTTTAACCCTTGAATTTATGCTAATTCGATGAACGAAACGGAAAAATCCATAAAGTGCATTTCCTCTTGGGGCACCCCTATAAAAAACCTTATACGATTTCTGCGCTTAAACCAGCTTGAAGTAGTTTGGAGCAACGTGGTTTTAAATCATCGAATTCTCCGGTCTTTACCGTGCATTTTCCTTTATAATGCACAATCAAAGAGCATTGTTCTGCTTGCACGGCAGTGTGCTCACATACCTGTATCAAAGTCTCGATTACGTGATCAAACGTATTTACGTCATCATTAAAAAGTACAATTTCACTCTGTTTGACTACTTCTTCCTCTAAAAGAAGTTCTTCGGAAATTTTTTCTTTTGTCCCCATCGCGTCTTCTTGTTCAACCTAAAATACATATTTTGCGGCAACCCATTTGTTCTTTTCCAATTTTTTTTCAAATTGCAATCCATGTGAGGCGCATTTTGCGGATATCATATCCAAATCTTCCAAATAAAAGCCACTAAGCAAAAGTATTCCATGCTTATTCAAGCAATTGACATAAATGGGAATGTCCTCCAATAGGATATTCCTATTGATATTTGCCAGAATAACATCATAAGACCTCCCGCTTAACAGCCCGCTATCCCCTTGATATATCTTTATCTTATCGCACCCGTTTCTCTGCGCATTTTCCAAAGCGTTTGTATAACACCAATTGTCAATATCAATAGCAGCTATCGATTTTGCCCCTAATTTTTCGGCTAATATTGCCAATACCCCTGTACCACAGCCCATGTCCAGCACTATTTTGTCCTTGACATGGGTTGTCAATAGGTGTTTAAGCATCATATACGTAGTCTCATGATGGCCTGTTCCAAAACTCATTTTGGGTTCAATAACAATATCATGGGCAACTTGCTTATACTCATGGAAAGGGGCTCTTACGATACAGTCATCATCAACGGTAATGGGGCTGAAGCTTTGCTCCCATACGGCATTCCAATTTTGTTGTGCCACGGATTTTGACTCCCAGGTAATGGTATGCCCAGTATCGTTAAGAATTGGAATATCTTCAAAACTTGGAAGTACGTTATCCGCTTCCAAGACATACCCAATGAGTCCGTTTTCCGTTTCAACAAAACTTTCAAATCCTAATTCCGATAGTTCCGCAATCAAGATATCCGTTCCAGGCTGTAGCGGTTCTACCACAAAGGTATATTCTAAATAGGTGGGCGCGGACATCTAAGGGATTTACTTTGGTTACTACGGTTAAAGGGCCTTTACAATGGCCATAAAGTCATCGCATTTTAAAGAGGCTCCTCCAATAAGTCCGCCATCAACATCAGGTTTTGAAAAAATCTCTTGCGCATTATTGGGCTTCACGCTACCACCGTATAGAATGGTCACCTTATCCGCTACTTCCTTGTTTACGGAACTTGTAATGGCCTTACGGATAAATGCATGCATTTCTTGGGCTTGATCTGGACTGGCGGTTTCCCCCGTGCCAATGGCCCAAACAGGTTCATATGCCAATACGATATGTTTCCAAGAAGCAAGAGGAAGATCAAATACTACTTTTAACTGTTCTTCCACCACCTTAAAGTGATTTCCGGATTTTCTATCCTCTAATTCTTCACCAAAACAAAAAATGACCCGTAAGCCTTTTTCAATGGCCGTATGTACTTTTTTAGAAAGTAATGCACTGTCCTCACCAAAGAGGGAACGCCTTTCTGAATGCCCCAAGATTACAGTTCCAATACCGATATCAAGCAACATATCTGCAGAAATCTCACCGGTAAACGCACCATTCTCTGCGTAGTGCATGTTCTGGGCGGATACCTGTATGACGGATGCTTCCAACTGATTAACGGCCGCCGCAAGATTAACAAAGGTGGGTGCTACGATGACCTCGGCATCAGTATCGGGAACTTTGGCGGCAAGCTCGCCCAAAAGCGTTTCGGTTTGCGCCATGGTTTTGTTCATTTTCCAGTTTCCTGCTACTATTTTGCTTCTCATTATAAACTATTTCTAGAGTTAAAACTTTAATTTATCAATATCGTTGTGGTGTACTTTTTGTTGTATGGTTCCTTTCTCCAATACTAAGATTGCCGGATTGGAACGTACTATGGTCTTAAGGGTGGTTTCATCCGTAAAATAAAAATCCAAATCAAGACCATACTCTTTGGCTACGGCATCTCCTTTTTCTGGACCTGAAGCGGACATCCCTATGACTTTGTATCCCTTTTTAGAGGCCTTGTCCACAGCCCTTTTTATTTTTGTGAAAGCCTCCAAATCGCTTTTGACCAAATCATAGGCAATCACCATGACCAGCTTGGGTGCCCGGAGCATTTCTTGTGTAAAATCCCCGCCATCCCGTTCAATGGTAAAATCGTGGATCGGAGGTTCATAGCCTTTCTGTATCTCAGTGGTTTCTACATCTACAAACTCCCCATCAACCGTTGGGTAATCACCATTGGTAACCACAATTTTTTCTTCCCCGTTCACTTTAAAGCGCCATGCGTATTCATAAATGGGTTTTGGGGCATCCGCAGGAACGATCATTCCCGCCTCTATGTTGGCACCTATCTTGTACGGTCTAAAATCTTTGGCCGGTAAATGGTTGAGTACATAATAGCAAAAAGCGATACAGCTTAAAAGGGAAAGTATACCTATTGCTTGTGTGGTCTTGGAATTAAATAGTGGTTTAATATACTTGACACCAAGGAAAAGGATAACGATCAAAACAAGCAGCACAATGTCTTTGGTAAAGGATTCCCAAGGAGTAAGTTTTATAGCATCACCAAAACAACCACAATCCGTTACTTTATTGAAGTAGGCCGAATAAAAGGTTAGAAACGTGAAAAACACGATCATCAATAAAAGACTCCAGACGGTGAGTTTTGCTTTATATCCCATAAGAAGGAAAACTCCCAAGAGCACCTCAACAATAACCACAACAATGGCAATAGCCAAGGCCATGGGCATTAGAAAGGGCATATCCAAAACCCCTTGGCTAAAATATTCCTCCAATTTAAAAGAAAAGCCAACGGGATCATTAAGCTTTATAAGCCCACTGATGATAAAAAGTACCCCAACAAAAATTCTAGAAAAACCTATGGTATATCTCATGCTGTTTCACTTAAAAGAATAAGGGCAAAAATGGCATAATTGATCATATCTTGATAATTGGCATCGATCCCTTCACTTACCAGGGTCTCTCCTTTGTTATCTTCTATTTGTTTTACCCGTAGCAACTTCTGTAGAATCAAATCCGTTAAGGAACTTACGCGCATTTCCCGCCATGCCTCCCCATAATCATGGTTCTTGTTCTCCATTAGGGTTTTGGTTAGCCGCACCTGTTCATCGTAGAGCGTAATGGCCTCATTAGGAGAAATATCCGGTTGGTCCGCCACCCCTTTTTGCAACTGTATCAAGGCCATGACCGCATAGTTAATGATGCCTATGAATTCCGGCTGCTCCCCTTCATCTACTTTACGCACTTCATTCTGTTGCAAACCACGTATACGCTGCGCTTTTATAAAAATTTGGTCCGTTAATGAGGGTAATCTAAGGATACGCCAAGCTGTACCATAGTCATGGGCCTTTTTCTTAAAAAGTTCCCGGCACATGCTTATAACGTCATCATACTGTGTAGAGGTATGGTCCATGAATTCACTAATTTGCGTAAATTTCCATCTTGTCCACTGTACAAAACGGCACAGCGGCAAAGATAACGAAACACTTTAAAGCTAAAATCTTTTATGACCATAAACTGTAAAGGAAAACTCATCGATTTAAGTACTCCAAAAGTTATGGGTATTCTGAATTTGACCCCTGATTCTTTTTATGATGGTGGCAAATACCAGGATACTGCCGCGGTATTGCTACAGGTAGAAAAAATGTTTTTGGATGGAGCCACTTTTGTAGATATTGGTGCCTACAGTTCCAGACCCGGTGCGGAGCATGTATCCGAAGAGGAAGAGCTATCAAGGATCTTACCTATTGTAGAACTTATTATAAAAGAATTTCCCCAGGCGTATCTTTCCATAGACACCTTTAGGAGTAAGGTGGCTAACGAATGCCTACAACTGGGTGCGGCATTAATTAATGATATTTCTGCGGGAAATTTGGATGCACGTATGATGGAAGTAGTGGGGAAAAATCGGGCACCTTACATAATGATGCATATGAAAGGGACACCTCAAACCATGAAAAACCAAACTGATTATGAGGATATGGTAAAGGAAATTCTATTGTATTTTTCTAAAAAAATGGCGCTGGCCCGGGCACAAAAAATAAATGACCTTATCATTGACCCCGGATTCGGTTTTGCAAAAACCACTTCACAGAATTTTACTTTGTTGGCGCAACTATCCCTATTTACTGCTTTTAAAGTACCCCT
>CALGQU010000122.1 GCA_937959125.1 uncultured Croceitalea sp. | reverse complement strand
AATATCTCAAGATATCCAATCAACCCCATAAAAGTCCTTTTGACGTCAAAATGGTTCTCTTTAATTCTCTTTTACGCTGTCTATTTCAATATGTATATGAACTTCCCCTCGCTTAACACTCAGGGCTTATTTTATTATCTCAGGAACAACAAGATCACTACGATCCCGTCCCTCCAAATACACCCGCATCATCTGCAAAGCGGGTGCAAATATAGAAAGGTTTTTTTTATCCATCCAAAACTTTTTCAATAAAAATCAAAAAAAGTTTCAAATAGCTGTTTTTCAAATTGTTACACCCAACAATCCATTTTAAAAAACGGACATAAAAGATACTCTATTTTTGCGGATCAACCAAATGACTGAAAAACAGGTCGTTCATCAAGATTATTAAAAATTGAAATACCCTAATATTATTGTAGCATTGTCACAAGATCGTATCTTTGCTGCCGTGCAAATTTTAAAAGCGTAACATGATACAAATTACATTGCCCGATGGAGCTACCAAACAGGTGGAAGCGAAAAGCACTCCCTATGATGTGGCAAAGGGTATAAGCGAAGGGCTGGCAAGAAACGTTATTTCCGCTAAATTTAACGATACCACGGTTGAAGCCACTACGCCTTTAACCACGGATGGCAACCTTACCCTTTACACTTGGAACACGGATGAAGGCAAAAAAGCCTTCTGGCATTCTACCTCCCACGTTGTTGCGCAGGCCTTGGAAGAATTATACCCAGGCATAAAGCTAACCATTGGTCCGGCTATTGAAAACGGGTTTTATTACGATGTGGATTTTGGATCACATACCATTTCTGAAAAGGACTTTCCGGAAATTGAGAAGAAAGCATTGGACATCGCACGTGGAAAGCATGACTTTAAAATGCGATCTGTTACTAAAAGCGATGCCCTAGCCTATTATAAAGAACAAGACAATATGTATAAAGTAGAATTGATAGACAACCTCACCGATGGGGATATCACTTTCTGCGATCATAGTTCCTTTACCGATCTTTGTAGGGGCGGCCATATCCCCAATACTGGCATCATTAAAGCCATTAAATTATTAAGTGTAGCAGGAGCATATTGGAGGGGCGATGAGAACAACAAACAATTGACCCGGGTGTACGGCATCTCTTTCCCAAAACAAAAAGAGCTTACGGAATACCTTCAATTATTGGAAGAAGCCAAAAAACGGGATCATAGAAAATTAGGTAAAGAGTTGGAGCTCTTTACGTTCTCCCAGAAAGTTGGTCAAGGCTTACCTCTTTGGCTTCCAAAAGGAGCCGCTCTACGGGAACGGCTGGAAGATTTCTTGAAAAAGGCACAAAAAAAGGCAGGTTACGAAATGGTAGTTACCCCGCACATAGGACAAAAAGAACTCTACGTAACCTCTGGACACTATGCCAAATATGGCGAGGACAGCTTTCAACCCATTACCACCCCAAAAGAGGATGAAGAGTTTTTATTGAAGCCTATGAACTGTCCGCATCACTGCGAGATATACAACACTAGCCCTTTTAGCTATAAGGATTTGCCCAAACGATACGCAGAGTTTGGTACGGTGTATCGCTATGAACAGAGTGGTGAACTCCATGGTTTGACCCGTGTTAGGGGTTTTACCCAAGATGATGCCCACATTTTTTGTACTCCTGATCAATTAAGTGACGAGTTTAAAAATGTTATTGACCTTACTTTATATGTTCTGGGTTCTTTGGGTTTTGAAAACTTTACGGCTCAAGTTTCTGTTAGGGATTTGGAGAAACCGGAAAAATATATTGGTGATGCCGCTAATTGGGAGAAAGCGGAGCAAGCAATTATTAATGCCGCAAAGGAGAAGGGTTTAAACTTTGTAATTGAAACCGGCGAAGCGGCTTTTTATGGACCTAAGTTGGATTTTATGGTCAAAGACGCCTTGGGAAGAAACTGGCAATTGGGAACCATACAAGTAGATTACAACCTGCCAGAGCGTTTTGACCTCACCTATAAAGGTAGTGACAATGAGTTACATAGACCTGTTATGATCCATAGGGCACCCTTTGGAAGTATGGAACGTTTTGTGGCTTTATTGTTGGAGCATACCGGTGGAAATTTCCCATTATGGCTTATTCCTAAACAAGCTATTGTATTGCCGGTCAGCGAGAAGCATGAAAAATATGCCGAAAAAGTTTTGAAATCGCTAGAAAATAACGAAATTCGCGCGCTCATTGATAATAGGAACGAGACGGTAGGCAAGAAAATTAGGGAGGCGGAATTAAAGAAAATCCCATTTATGCTTATTGTAGGGGAAAACGAAGAAGTTGAAAATACAATAGCGGTAAGAAGGCATGGTGGTGAGGATATTGGAACGCTTACAATCGCTAATTTTTCGGACTTGGTTTCAAAGGAAATAAGTAGTACCTTAAAGTCGTTCTAAAAATTGATCTAAACATAAGTAAGAAAATGATCAATTTGTAAAATGAAAGTTTAATTAAAATTTGTAAGTCATAGCAATAAGAAGAAGATTTAGACCCCAACCAAGAAGGGAAAATAAAAACCCACACAATATCAATGAGAAAATCCTTGCCCCAGAGGTCAGGTTAGTGGGAGATAACATTGAAGTAGGCGTATATCCTATTAGAAAAGCTTTGGACAAGGCCCAGGAATTGGAATTGGATTTGGTAGAAATATCCCCAAAAGCAAATCCACCTGTTTGTAAGATAATAGATTATAAAAAGTTTCTTTACGAACAAAAGAAACGTGAAAAGGCCATGAAGGCCAAAGCCACCAAAGTAGTGGTCAAAGAAATACGGTTTGGTCCGCAAACGGATGACCACGACTATGAATTTAAAAAGCGCCATGCTGAAAAATTTTTAAAGGACGGCGCAAAATTAAAAGCATATGTTTTTTTTAAAGGTCGTTCCATTGTATATAAAGATCAAGGGCAAATTTTACTTTTAAGACTTGCCTCAGAATTGGAAGAGGTGGGTAAAGTAGAGCAAATGCCAAAATTAGAGGGAAAGCGCATGACCATGTTCTTGGCCCCCAAGACAAGTAAGAAATAAGCGGAGTGCCAACATTGGCACAAGTAAATTTAAATAGATAAAATGCCTAAAATGAAAACAAAATCCAGTGCCAAAAAGCGATTTAAGCTTACCGGCTCTGGTAAAATCAAAAGAAAGCACGCTTTTAAGAGTCATATTTTGACCAAGAAGTCCAAAAAGCGTAAGCTTAAGCTAACCCATTCTACGTTGGTGCATCCATCGGATGAGAATAGCATAAAAGAACAATTGCGTTTACGTTAATTGTTTATCGGTACATTATATTAACCCTGGAGTTGGGCTACAAACTAAAGAAGACACATTCGAGTTCGTAAAAAAGTGCACATAGACGTGCCGCCTGCTACAAAAAATTAAAAAGAAATGCCAAGATCAGTAAATTCAGTTGCTTCAAGAGCTAGAAGAAAAAAAGTAATGAAGCAAGCCAAAGGTTATTTTGGAAGACGTAAAAACGTTTGGACAGTAGCCAAAAATGCGGTAGAAAAAGCAATGCAATATGCTTACCGCGATAGAAGAAACAAGAAAAGAACGTTTCGTGCGTTGTGGATAACCCGTATTAATGCAGGCGCCCGCGTACACGGAATGTCTTACTCACAATTTATGGGTAAAGTAAAAGCCAACGGAATTGAATTGAACAGAAAAGTTCTTGCCGACCTGGCCATGAACCACCCGGATGCTTTTAAAGCCATTGTGGAAAAAGTCAAGTAAAAAATTTAGTAAACTTACCCCGCTTATTAAAATCCCGCTTTGTAAAGCGGGATTTTTTTTGGCTCTTACATGAGGTAAAACACGCTCAGGGAGTCCTTTGCAAAATTAAAAGTATGTGGGAAATTCGACGTCTGAAAAAATTTCAACCCTAAATAACCTATTGGTTATGAGCACTTAAAATTTTTAAGAAGGAAGAAACTTCCCATAATTTGGATAGCGAAACACTTTTTATGCCTTTGTGCAAAAATCTCCAAGGTTTACCCAAAGCTAGTTTACTTTTATAACTAATGAAAACCGTATTCCGCCATACAGCACATTATTTACTGTCCCATGGCCGTGATGACCAGATTTCTTCCAGAGGCGTGATTGCGATGCTCACATAGATAAATGCCCTGCCATATTCCTAAGTTTAGTTGGCCATTTGTAATGGGAACCTGAACGGAGGAACCCAGTATGGAAGCTTTAATATGGGCGGGCATATCATCCGGGCCTTCATACGTATGTACATAATACGGCATATCCTCTGGCACCATTATATTCATATGACGCTCAAAATCATCGCGTACCGTGGGGTCTGCATTTTCATTAATGGTCAAACTAGCCGACGTATGCTTGATGAAAATTTGAAGGGTCCCGGTCACGATTGTTTTCACTTCCGGTAAAGCATCCAAAATGGTGGCGGTTATTACATGAAAACCTCTTGGGAAAGCTGTAAGTCGTATTTCTTTTTGATAAAAATTCATAGGATGAAAATACAATATTACCCATGCATTTGCCCAACTAAAAATTACCTTTGGCTTTTTTATGCCTATGGATCTTTCGCAAATTAAAATGGTCGTTACCGACATGGATGGAACCCTCTTAAACTCCAACCATGAAGTAAGTGATCTCTTTTTTAAAATCTTTCATCATCTAAAGAAAAAAGGAGTCCTCTTTGTTGCCGCAAGCGGAAGACAATACCATAGTATGGTAGACAAATTGAAGCTTATTAAGGATGATATGCTTTTTATTGCTGAAAATGGTGCGTTGATCATGGAGAAAGAAACGCCTGTTCTTAGTACACCCTTACCCAGAACACATTTAAGACAAACTATGGACGTGGTAAGCAAGATCGATGGGGCACACCCCATTTTATGTACGGCCAATACGGCCTATGCGGTAAATGCCACAACAAAATTTATAGCACTACTACAGGAATACTACACTCAATTTGAGGTAGTTTCCGGAATAGATGAAGTTCAAGAAGATGTCTTAAAAGTCGCCGTGTATCACTTTGAAAATTCTGAGCGTGGACTTTATCCTGGCACTAAGCATTTAGAACAAAAGCTTAAGGTTAAGGTATCCGGTGCCAATTGGTTGGATATCTCGGCCATTGATGCACATAAAGGCTATGCGTTGTCCAAGGTAATGCAACAAAGAGGTATTACTGCCAATGAAGTTATGGTATTTGGTGATTATAACAACGACTTGGAAATGCTGCAACTTTCCAACTACAGCTTTGCTATGGCCAATGCCCATCCCAATGTAAAAAAGACTGCTAGATTTCTTACCAAAAGTAATGACCAACAGGGTGTGGAGCATATTCTGGGACAGCTTTTAAAATCGCTCCCCTAATTCTAAGGGAAGGGAAATTATATCCTGGTTTTCACAATTGTACAATATGTAATTATGGGGTGCAATGGCCCAGAAGTGATATTTTTCTTTTTAATATAATCCTCACATACAAAAAATAAACTTTTACAACATTATTTGTAGTATTTTTCTTAATTTTTATATTATTGATGTACAACTAAAATACATCATCCTATGTACCATCAAATATACCTAGTAGACGACGAAGATTTGGTGAACGCCGTTAACACCATTCATTTTAGAAAACTAGGTCTTGAACATAAATTAAAGAGTTTTACCAATCCGGAATTGGCCCTGGATGACCTAAGGTTTAGAAAGGACCAAAATCCACGGACCCTTATTCTTCTTGACATTAACATGCCAGAAATGACCGGATTTGAATTTTTGGAGTTTATGGAATTGGAAAATTTTCCCGCCACTAATGAAGTGCTCATGGTAACCTCATCAGATAACCCAGATGATCAAATACAAGCCGAGCTATATAAAAAATATGTAAAGAGTTTCATCACCAAACCCTTGAGAACAGAAGATTTGGAAGCTTATTTGCAAGTATCTTCCATTGCACAATAAAAAAACAGCTCCCACTCTGTACTGCAAAGTTTAACCCGTTTGTTTCAACTCCAAGGACATGAACCGTTATGGGCATCAAACGTGATGACACCTTTATTACAAAAGTTTCTAAATCCATTTGGGTACTGGGAGTATTCATCGTACTCCTTTGTGGAGCTTCCATATATTCTTTAAACCTTTTTATTTCAAGTACTTATGACAATGCAAGAGTAATCAACCGTGCAGGTAGACAACGAGCTATAAGTCAGTTGTTGACCAAGGAACTCTATAAATACCGTTTACAACAAAATTATTATCCTAAGGATATTGGTGTCATTGCACAGCAATGGTCCAAAAACCACAATGCATTTCAAAATAGGACCAAAAAAATAGGAATCAGTATCTACAACACCCCAAAAATAGATAGTCTATTCACAGAAATACAACAAAGTCAATCCCAACTACAATCGTTGCTATTAGCGCCAAATCAATGGAAGGCCATCTCCATGGATTCCATTGTTGCTTGGAATCGCTCCTATTTGGCAGGTATGGACGCCATAGTTACCGAATATCAGATAGGGCATGAAAAGAATTTGACCCAATATCAATTTTTTGGTAGCATTTCCTATCTATTCATTATGGCATTTGGTATAGGGAGCTTTCTTTTTCTAATTCTACCGCTAATACGTAAAAGTAGACAGAATATACAGGACGGAGCCATACAGCAACTAAGGATTGAGGCCGTAATTGAGAATACCCAAGATGCCATTTGGTCCATCTCTAAAGACTTTAGGTTACTTACCTTTAACAGTGCCTATAGTAGACTCTGCAAAGCACATCATGGTAATGTACCAACAATAGGGGCAGACGCAAAAGGCTTTTTCCTTTTTGGTGAGGATGTTTCCGACTATGAACGCGCCTTAAAAGGAAATTCTTTTTCTACGGAAGCAAAAGTTGTAAAAAACGGCAAAACTAAATTATACCAGCTTTCATTTAACCCCATTCTGGATAAGAATACTATTGTCTCTGGTTGTTGTGTTCGCCAATCCGATCTAACACAACGGCGCAAAACACTTAAAATGTTTAAAGAAAGTGAACGAAAGCTCAAAGAGGCCCAACAGATTGCCAATATGGGCAATTGGCATTGGGACATGCAAAAAGATGACATATTTTGGTCCGATCAGCTCTATACTATTTTTGGTCAGGATAAGGATCATTTTGAGACGAACTATGCCTCTTTAATGGGTATCATCCATCCAGATGACCGTAAACTGTTCAACGATGATGTGGACCGTTGTATTAAAAAAAGGATAAAGCATGATATTGTCCATCGTATTGTAAAAAAGAACGGTGAATTGCGCTTTATCCATCAAAAGGGGAAAGCTTTTTATGATCATGAGGGCAATCCCATTCGTATGGCAGGTACTGCCCAGGACGTGACCAAAACCATAGAGGCCAATAAAAAAATAATCAAGCAAAATACCGAGTTGCAAAATTTTGTTTACGTCATCTCACACAACCTTAGAAGACCAGTATCCAATCTTTTGGCACTACATTCTGTTTACAACCGTGGTATTAATAAGGAAAACGACGATATTTTAGATAAAATAGAATCGTCATGCACTGCTTTGGATCAGACCATAAAAGATTTGAACCTATCGTTGTCATTGAAGGCTATTACCCCAAAAGAGTTTAAACCAATCGCTCTTCACGAGATACTCTCTGAAGTTAAGATTTTATTGGCCTCGGAAATCACCAATTCCCAAACGACCATTTTCACTAAACTGGACAACGTTAACCTATATGGTGTGAAGAGTTATTTTATGAATATTCTGTACAACCTCATCCTCAATTCCATTACTTATAGAAAAGAAGGTGTCAGACCAAAAATCACCATTCGCCTAACAGGTTCTTTTGATTGGATTACGCTTTCCGTCAGGGACAATGGTATTGGTATCGACCTCAGCCCAGAAAGAAGAAAGAAGATTTTTGATATGTACGGCAGGTTAAGCGGAAAAACAAACGGACAGGGTTTAGGGCTCTATCTGGTAAAGACACAAGTAGATGCCATGGGTGGTGATATTGATGCCATTAGCACCAAAGGTAAGGGCACTACCTTTATCCTTAAATTTAAAAATAGAAAAGAAGACCTTTGGTTTGGGGATATAAAAAGACATTTGGTGTAATACCTGTTTACGTCTTCTGTTTCTTTTTTCGGGCAGCGGGAAAAAGGACATTGTTTAGGATCAACCGATACCCTGGCGACGTAGGGTGAAGCTCCAACTCTGTTTTAGGATCCCCTACCCTATGTTGGTAATCTTCTGGGTCATGCCCGCCATAAAAGGTAAAGAATCCTTTTCCTTTAATGCCATGGATATAACGTGCCTCACTATTTATCTTGCACTCCCCAAGGACCATTACCGTTGGTTTTACCTGTTCTCGCGTAAAAGAAGTGGTCTGTCCCATGAATCCTTTGACCAATGTGGTATGGTTTTGGGTAAGCATGGTAGGTACCGGATCCCATTTAGCCGAAAATTCCATTAATGAAAAGTAATCCGATTCCCGGGGTACTTCTTGTCGCTTTTGGGTCATATCTATACTAGAAAACTCATACCGAATTGGATTGCGCTCCAACACAAAGTCCTTAAATGCAAAAGTACGGTCAAAATCTAGCTGTCCTTGGTAATTAGCATCTGAAGGGTCCCCATCGAACATGGGCTCACAAATATCCACTCCATTGGCCGCCAAAGCGATATCAAAACTATCCGTGGCGGAACACATGGCAAACATAAAGCCACCCCCAATAACATAACGTCTAATTTTTTCAGCTACGGCCCCTTTCTCTTCCGAAACTTTGGTATACCCCAATTTGACAGCTCGTTCTTCCGCCAGCCGCTTTCCTTCAATATACCAAGGTGCCGCCCGGTACGCCCCGTAAAACTTGCCATATTGCCCGGTAAAATCTTCATGGTGCAAATGCAGCCAATCGTACAACGCCAATTTATCGTCCAATACCTCTTCATCATACACCGTGACATAAGGGATTTCTGCATAGGTCAACACCATGGTCACGGCGTCATCCCAAGGCTGGTTATCTTTTGGGGAATACACGGCAATCTTAGGTGCTTTTTCCAAGATAACCGCATCTTGATTTTGGGATGGACTGCTTATCGTCTCCAAAATGCCTTGGGCCTCGCCATCTGACAATACTTCAAAAGAAACACCACGTATTTGGCATTCCTTACGGATGGCATCACCGTCCGGCAATAAAAACGAACCACCACGGTAGTTGAGCAACCATTGTACTTTCTGCTGCTTATTAAGCACCCAATACGTAATTCCGTAAGCTTTAAGATGGTTCTTTTGACTTTCTACATCCATAGGAATTAAAATCACAGAGGCTGAAAGATGTAACGTAAACAGTAAAAAAAGAAAAAATGCAGTACTTCTTATCATAGCAAGGGTTTGTGGTACCTACTCAAAGATAAACGAAAAGAAAGTGGGAAGTATTTTAAGTGACGTTAAAGAAATTAGAAAGTATGTGGTTGAATGCAGAACTACGAATGTTGAATGACCAATGCTTGGTGCTTAATAAGGAAACAAAACTGAAGCTTACCTCAAAACCAATTTTCTAATTCTTAATTTTTGAATTTGTTATTGTCCCTTGAATTTGAGTTTGAACCTTGTGTTTGACCTTGAATTGGAGCTTTATACTTATTAAAAGGGCACGTCATCATCTTGTGGGGCATCGTCGTTGAACGAACTACCAAAAGCTTGGTTAGCATCGGGCAAGTTTGGTGTAGCAAAAGGATTGTCATCCGTATCGTTCATCTTGGATTGGAATTCAAACGGGGAATCAAAATCGTCCAAATTATCAAACTTACCAAGGTTTCCAATAAATTTTAATCGGATGTTTTCCAAGCCACCGTTACGGTGTTTGGCTACAATAAGCTCTCCTTGGCCTTGGGTTGGTGTTCGTTCTTCATCGTCCCATTCGTCAATTTTATAGTATTCTGGCCGGTAAATAAAGGAAACGATATCCGCATCTTGCTCAATGGCACCGGATTCCCTTAAATCTGACAATAGCGGTCTTTTGCTGCCTCCCCTTGTTTCTACCGCACGCGACAACTGGGACAACGCAATGACCGGGACATTCAATTCTTTTGCCAAGGCCTTAAGGTTACGGGAAATGGTGGAGATCTCCTGCTCCCTATTGCCTCCTTTTTGACTTCCGCCAGCGGTCATCAACTGCAAATAATCAATAATAATAATCTGAATATCGTGTTGTGATTTTAAACGCCTGGCCTTTGCCCTTAAATCAAAAATGGATAGGGACGGGGTGTCATCAATAAAAAGTGGTGCCTTTTCTAAGGTTTTTACTTTGACGTTCAACTGTTCCCACTCATGTTTTTCTAGCTTACCCGTCCTTAATTTTTCAGAGGATAAGCCCGTTTCAGAAGAAATTAATCGGGTAATCAATTGCACGGAAGACATCTCACAAGAGAAAAATGCAACACCCTGATTAAAATCTACTGCTATATTCCTGGCCATGGATAATGTCAACGCCGTTTTACCCATACCGGGCCTTGCAGCAACAATGATCAAATCACTGGGTTGCCACCCAGAAGTAAGCTTATCCAATTTGTCAAAACCGGTGGCAATACCACTAAGCCCTTCTTTGTTCGCTATTTCCTCAATCCTCTTCTTGGCTTGTATGACCAGATTTTGGGCGGTCTCGGCAGATCGTTTTAAATTTCCTTGGGTGACCTCATATAATTTGGATTCGGCATTGTCCAATAAATCAAAAACATCGGTCCCTTCATTATAAGCATCCTCAATAATCTCGTTGGAAATTTTAATCAAGCTACGCTGGATAAATTTCTGGAGGATAATACGCGCATGGAACTCAATATGTGCGGAAGAGGCTACTTTCTGGGTCAGTTTTATCAAGTAAAAGTCCCCTCCTATCACTTCTAAGTGACCGTCCTTCTTCAATTGGGAAGAAACGGTTAATAAGTCCACAGGTTCAGAGGATTCGAACAATTTAAAGATGGCCTCGTATATAAACCGATGGCTCTCCTTGTAGAAAACATCTGGATGTAAAATATCGATTACCTCATCCACCCCTTTTTTGTCAATCATCATCGCACCAAGCACAACCTCCTCTAAATCAACTGCTTGAGGTGGTATTTTACCACGCTCCAAATTGATAATGGTAGATTTGTCTATTTTACGACCTACTAAGGGCTTTGGATTGTCCATGGCAGCGAAAGTATGGAATTAACCTTGAGATAACTTTAAATTTTCATTACGTGATGTCCACAGTTGTTCAACAATATGAATGTTGAAAACTTAATAAAATTGTTAATAACGGGATATATCCAGTTGGTTTTTCCTAATATATTTCCACAAAAAACCTAAAATGCAGGGTTAGCCGTTAAAGACACCCATATTTGCGTATTTCTCCATCCTGTTCTTGACGAGTTCTTTTGGTGATAACTTTTCAAGCTCTTTA
>CALGQU010000121.1 GCA_937959125.1 uncultured Croceitalea sp. | reverse complement strand
TGTTCTTGTATGAATATCCTCTAAAATTGGTTTCCAAACACTACTATCGTTACCATTACCTGCTTCAAAAATAATTGGAGTACCTTCTCCCTGTATGATATTAAAATATAATTGGTGATTTCCAATTTGAACTATAGTATCCAATGTTTGGGATTGTATACTATAATAAACCAATCCAAGAAAAAATAACAAGCCTATATTTCTTAAACGCATATCCTTCCTTTAATAAATGATTTTGGAGAAAACCCATAAGGTGTTCATACCTGACAAATCTTAATTTCTAGGCAAGCTTTTAGAGAATTATATCTTTTAGCGGTGCCAATAAAACAAACACGATCCAGCGGGACTATTGTTACAAACAATCGTTGCTTTTTAGTTCTTGACTTCTAAAAGGAACATAAACGAAAGATTTATGTCATTTAAAGTGCACTATACTTGTAAAAATGCATCCTAAGATTACATATTCCGCCTGTATTGCCCTCCAACCTCAAACAAGGCGTTGGTAATTTGTCCTAGGGAACAATACTTGGCGACCTCCATTAAGCGTTCAAAAATATTATCGCCGGCAATGGCGGTCTCTTGAAGGTTTTTGAGCAAGGCAGTCACTTTCTCCATATTTCCTTCCTTTAAATTGGTAAGGGTTTGGATTTGGTTTTCCTTCTCTTCTTTGGTTGCACGGATCACTTCGGCAGGCAATACAGTAGGTGAGCCTTTGGAGCTTAAAAAAGTATTCACCCCTATAATTGGAAATTCGCCGTTATGCTTCAAGGTTTCGTAGTGCAAGCTTTCTTCTTGGATCTTGGAACGTTGGTACATGGTTTCCATGGCACCTAAAACCCCTCCCCGCTCAGTTATCCTATCAAACTCCAGCAATACGGCTTCTTCTACCAAATCCGTGAGCTCTTCTATGATAAAAGAACCTTGTAACGGATTCTCGTTTTTAGCAAGTCCCAATTCTTTGTTGATAATCAGTTGTATGGCCATCGCGCGTCGCACGGACTCTTCAGTAGGTGTGGTAATGGCCTCATCATAGGCATTGGTATGCAAGGAATTGCAGTTATCGTAAATAGCATAAAGTGCTTGTAAGGTCGTTCTAATATCATTAAAATCGATTTCCTGGGCGTGCAAACTCCTACCTGAAGTCTGTATGTGGTATTTTAGCATCTGCGCCCTTGGGCCCGCACCATACTTTTCTTTCATGGCCTTTGCCCATATACGCCTTGCTACCCTTCCGATTACGGCATATTCTGGATCAATTCCGTTGGAAAAGAAAAAAGAAAGATTGGGTCCAAACTTATCAATATCCATCCCGCGACTCAAATAGTATTCCACATAGGTAAACCCATTGGACAGGGTAAATGCCAATTGGGATATAGGATTGGCACCGGCCTCAGCAATGTGATAGCCAGAGATGGAAACGGAATAAAAGTTGCGCACCCCATGGTCTATAAAATAAGCCTGCACATCACCCATAAGTCGCAAAGCGAATTCCGTGGAAAAAATACAGGTATTCTGTGCCTGGTCCTCCTTTAGGATATCTGCCTGTACCGTTCCCCTAACTTGGGTCAAGGTTTTGGCTTTAATATCGTTGTACACCGATGTGGGTAACACCTGATCTCCACTAACCCCTAAAAGCAGTAATCCCAAACCGTTATTCCCCTCCGGAAGCTCCCCGTGATATTGCGGTCTTTCCACTCCCTTGGCTTTATAAATAGTCGTGATTTTTGTTTCCACGTCTTCCTGTAAACCGTGTTCCAGAATATATTTCTCACAATTCTGGTCAATGGCGGCATTCATAAAAAATGCCAACAACATAGGTGCGGGACCGTTAATGGTCATACTTACCGAGGTAAACGGATCGCTCAAATCAAATCCGGAGTATAACCTTTTGGCGTCGTCCAAACAACAAATGGAAACCCCTGCATTGCCGATCTTACCATAAATATCGGGCCTGTAGTCTGGGTCATTCCCATATAGGGTAACGGAATCAAATGCCGTGGACAATCGCTTAGCGGGCATTCCCAAACTTACATAGTGAAAACGTCTGTTGGTGCGTTCCGGACCGCCTTCCCCGGCGAACATTCTTGTGGGGTCCTCCCCTGTTCGTTTAAAAGGATAAATACCTGCAGTATAGGGGAAACTACCTGGTAGGTTTTCTTGTAACATCCATTGTAACAAATCTCCCCAAGCCTTAAATTTAGGCAATGCCACTTTTGGTATCCGGGAATGTGAAAGCGAGGTAGTATGCGTTTCTATTGCAATTTCCTTGTCCCTGACCTTAAAGGTATACAACGGTTCTTTATACCTATCCACTGTAGCATCCCAATTTCGGATAAGCTCCCAATTATAAGCATCCAAATCCATTTTCACCTTATCGAATTCTTTAAACAACAACTGCGCAAGGATATGATCGGATTTTGGAATGACACTTAACATTTGGTCTTGATCCAAACC
The DNA here is from genome assembly GCA_937959125.1 of uncultured Croceitalea sp. Classification (GTDB taxonomy): domain Bacteria; phylum Bacteroidota; class Bacteroidia; order Flavobacteriales; family Flavobacteriaceae; genus Croceitalea. Next base: position 24,120 of record CALGQU010000121.1, on the reverse strand, counting down.
GGTTTTTGTAATAAAAGAAGGTGATGTTGTAGTAGTCAAAGATTGAAGGGTGCTATAAATTCCATACAGTTTTTGGGCTACGGCGGATTGGGAAGTTGCCCTTTGGTCGTAGGCTCTGTTCGTTTCTGAAATTTCCGAAAGATAACGGGTACGCGCCGGGGGAATGACAAATGTTTTTTCTGCGGATAGCAAGCTGGTCGTCAACTTGGATGTCATGGTCGAGTCCGTTTTAGTGGCCAAGGTTTCCATGACCTTCACATACAATTGGTTCATACCATCATCGTTGAATTGCGATGCCATCGTCCCAAAAATGGGAAGATTTTCTTGTGGAATATCCCATAGATTGTGGTTGCGCATGTATTGCTTTCGCACATCTCGAATGGCATCCAAAGCACCCCGTTTGTCAAACTTGTTAATGGCGACCAGATCGGCAAAATCCAACATATCAATTTTTTCCAATTGGGTAGCTGCACCAAACTCTGGGGTCATTACATATAAAGAAACATCACAATGTTCCAAAATCTCGGTATCGGACTGTCCTATACCGGAGGTTTCTAAAATAATAAGGTCGTAGCCAGCAGCTTTGACTACCTCAACGGCCTCACTAATATGTTTGGATAGGGCCAAATTGGATTGTCTGGTTGCCAAGGAACGCATATATACCCGATCGTCCTTAATGGCATTCATCCGAATTCTATCACCTAACAAAGCACCCCCGGTTTTTCTTTTGGAGGGATCAACAGAGATTACGGCAATATGGTTATCTTTAAAATCCAGCAAAAACCGACGGATAAGCTCGTCTACCAAACTAGATTTTCCCGCACCACCCGTACCCGTGATCCCCAAAACGGGCACATTTTTATACGTTACTTTTTCAAAATGGGCCTTAAACTCTTCTGGCCTATTCTCCGCTAGGGAAATTAACCTTGCTATGGTATTTATCTTTTTTTCTGATAGCGCTTCAGCCAAGGTCTGTTCCCCTAGTTTTGGTAGGGGTGGTACTTTGGTATCACTCTGTTTGACCAAATCATTGATCATCCCCTGCAATCCCATTTTTCTGCCGTCATCCGGGGAATAGATCCTGGTAATGCCATAGGCCATAAGATCTTCTATCTCTTTAGGAAGGATGACACCGCCACCGCCGCCAAAAATCTTTATGTGACCTGCATTCTTTTCCTGAAGCAAATCATACATATATTTAAAGTATTCATTATGCCCACCTTGATAAGACGTCATGGCTATAGCATTGGCATCCTCCTGTATGGCACAATCCACAACTTCTGCAACGCTACGGTCATGACCTAAATGGATAACCTCTACCCCGGTAGCTTGTATAATGCGCCTCATAATATTGATAGCTGCATCATGACCATCAAACAAGGAGGCAGCGGTAACAATTCTTATTTTATTTTTTGGGGTATACGGTTTGGTTTGCTCCATCTTCAAAAAAAGGTGTTTTATTGCTGTGCAATTTACAGAAAACGCAAAAATAAATGCCTTACATTAACAATAATATAAAAGAATGCAATGAAAAGGATTCCTTTTTTAGAATAGTATAATTTTACACCTCTTAAAAAGCGGATATTGAAACTTACCATTCTCATTCATTGTCAAGATCAACCCGGAATTATTAGTGCGGTGACCAATTTTTTTCATCTAGCGGGAGGTAATATCGTGTACTTGGACCAGCATGTAGATAAACAAGCAGGGGTATTTTTTATGCGCTTGGAAAGCGAATTCGAAGGCGTTTCAAACCTATCCCAATTTGAACATCAATTTCAACAAGGATTGGCACTCCCATTTTCTATGGAGTGGCGCTTATACAAAAGCGGTACCCAACCTAAAATAGCGGTTTTTGTATCCAAGTACAACCATTGCCTTTATGATCTTTTAAGTCGATACAATTCTGGGGAGCTGGAAATAGAAATTCCTTTTATCGTAAGCAACCATCCAGACCTTAAGTATATTGCGGAGCAATTTAAAATACCCTATTATCATATTCCTGTGACAAAAGATACCAAAGCGGATGCAGAAGCTGAGCAATTGGGATTATTAAAGGAGTATAAGATAGATTGCATTGTATTGGCCCGATATATGCAGATAGTGAGCCCTAAACTCATAAACGCTTATCCCAATAAGATCATCAATATCCACCATTCTTTCTTACCGGCATTTGCAGGTGCCAAACCCTACCATGCGGCTTTTGAAAGAGGTGTTAAAATCATTGGGGCCACTTGCCATTACGTTACGGAAGAACTTGATGCCGGGCCTATCATTGAGCAAGACGTCACACCGGTTTCCCATACCCATAGCATCAAAGACTTTATTACCAAAGGAAGGGACCTTGAAAAAATTGTCCTTGCCCGGGGCGTGCAACTCCATGTGCAACGAAAAACCATGGTATACAATAATAAAACGGTTATCTTCACCTAGTAAAGGTGATGCCTACCCATCACAGAAACCCCAAGTATCAATAGTATGAAAAAACTACTTTTATTTTCCCTAGCATTTACTTTACTAGGCTGTAGCGAATTGCAACAAGTTGTAAACCAATTGCCCCAATCTGGACCCGTTGGCAATGTAGAAATTGCGCAAGGGTTGCGACAAGCTTTGGATTTAGGCATTGAGAAACAAGTAAGTAAGCTTAGTGCAGAAAACGGCTTTTTTAGCAATGAACTGGTAAAAATACTTTTACCGGAAGAACTTAGAAAAGTAGACAAGACCTTACGTAATATTGGCTTGGGCAAACTTGCAGATGAAGGTCTAAAAGTATTGAACAAAGCGGCTGAGGATGCCGTTGGTGAAGCTACCCCAATATTTGTAGATGCGGTAAAAAACATCACTTTCAACGATGCTAAAAATATTTTGTTGGGTGATGATACCGCGGCGACCAACTATTTACAGAGCGGCACGGAAACACAATTGTATTCCAAATTCAATCCGGTGATAAAGAACTCCTTTGAAAAAGTTGGGGCAGATAAAATATGGGGCAATTTAATTACCAAATACAACAATCTCCCGTTCACCAAAAGTGTAAACCCAGACCTAACGGACTACGTAACCCAAGAAGCCCTTAAAGGGGTTTATACCATGATTTCCGTAGAAGAAAAGGAGATACGTGCCAAAGCAAGTTCAAGGACCACAGATATCCTAAAAAGAGTATTCGCACTACAGGATTAACTTTTATTTAATAATGCCCTTTTGCAATAAACTATTTTATTGGCCGTTATAACTTTAAGAAAACAAGGCAATTATAACCTTATTTTAAAATTTGATTAACCCAAAGCGTCAAAGGGTAATTGAATTTTATACAAGTTATTTGAGTTAGCATTTTTTTTGAGTTAGTTAGTTAAAAGAAAACCGATGTTCGCATCGGTTTTTTTGATTTAACAACTTGCTTCCCCAAATCCATTTTAAACAGAAAGTCCTCATTTTCATTATTTTGTACAGCAGTCCAAAGGTAAATTATTATCGGGTTTTACTTATTTTAAGATTTTTTTAAGAATACAGCACTCCACTTTATCTACCTTGTATGTGCTAATTCATCAATCAAATGGGACACTTGAAAAAACTTTCGTTTCTTCTGTTCCTGCTAGCCGTGCCTACGGTATGTGGTGCAATCACACCGGAACATACCGTAGAAAAAGAGAATATCAACGCATTGGCTTTTACGCAGGACTCCATACGCTGGGCAGATTATTACTATAACATTCAACGCTATGAAGAAGCTATTTCCCTTTTCAAAAGCGGATTGGAAAAAGGTGGGGTCGATTCCCCAAAATTCCTAAAAAAACTAGCCCTTAGTGAGGCTGGCCTGGGCAATGGGGCCAATGCAGTGGACTATTTGGAGACCTATTTATTTGAAGAATTTGAAATCGGTTTTCTTAACCATGAAGGCTTTGACGGGATTCGGGAAACAAATGAATTTCAAGCGCTATTAAAAAAATACCGGCCCAGAACAAACTTTTGGTCTTTCTTTTATCTCTTTATTGGATTTATCGGATTCTACACCGTCCTATTATTGAATCTCAATAAAAAAATAAAACTGTTCGCAAAGCTGTTGATCAGCGGCTTTATTCTGATACACTCCATATTCATTTTACATATTGCTTTGGTCGTCACCAACTATCAATATGAATACCCCCACTCCTATTTAATGTCTACCTGCTTTTCATTTCTGTATGGCCCGTTCTTATATCTATATTTTAAAAAGGTAGTCCGCAACCATTCCTTTAAATATAGGGACCTTCTCCATTTGACACCGACCTTGTTGTTTTTGGTTTATGTGGTTCCCGTATATGCCCGCGGGGCAAATGAAAAATTGGACATCATGCTCAGCAGGGTACGTGATGGATTAAACCCTTCGGATTCAGAGCAACTTGTAATTATTGTTATTTTAAAACTTGTCTCTCTTTTAATTTATGGATATTTCATTAGGAAACTGTATTTGGAAAGTTCCAAAAAGACAAAAGGAAACACCCCTATCAAAGCTTGGCAAAAAAACCTGTACCATATTCATTTTCTATATATTGCTGCCTACGCCGTTTACGGCATTCTCATAAGCAATTCTATTTCATCAGGCTTCTTTTATCATTTTCAGATTGGCAGTATGGCCCTTATGGTGCTGTACATAGGCTATTCCGCAAACTTGCAACCACAGGTATTTAATGGCATCCTTGCATACAGCAATCGGCTGTTTCCCAAATATGAAAAATCCGGACTTACCACAAGCCTATCCATCGAATTAAAAACCCATTTGGAACACCTTTTCCAGAATGAGAAAATATATAAAGAAAATGACATCAATTTGGAAATGGTTGCAGAACGATTGAATACCTCAAGGCACAACGCCTCCCAAGTCATCAACGAACATTTTAAAGTAAGTTTTCATGAACTGGTGAATAAGTATAGAATTGACGAGGCCAAGAAAATGCTGCTAAATGACAAAGGGAGAAACCTGAACATCATAGATATTGCCTATGAGGTAGGCTATAACAATAAGGTAACTTTTAATAAGGCCTTTAAAAAAGATACGGAGTTAACACCAAGTCAATTCCAACGCAAAGTCCCACAATTGCATGCGTAAACTAGAAGTAAACATTCTTCGGGTAGGTAAACGTTTATAGGTATTTCCCATAAACCTTTTTTCTGACCATTAATTTGAGCGAATAACTTAAATGCGGGCAGCCCTGCAACAACTACCCAAACGAAAAAAAACTAAATAACAGTTTCATTTTCTATCGTAGTAATTATTTTGGATTAGCGTCAAAAATAAAGGGCTGTTCTGCATTCTAACTCAAAACAATAGTTAAGTATGAAAAACAGGTCAAAATGGTTGTGCATGCTCTTTTTAATGGGAATCTTCTTTTCATTTGCACAACAAAACAGTGTATCGGGAACAATTACCGATTTTGAAAACCTACCCTTACCAGGTGTAAATATTTTGGTAAAAGGTACCACAACCGGAACCCAATCCGATTTTGATGGAAATTATGTTATTGCTGCCAACGAAGGTGATATCTTGGTTTTCTCCTATCTAGGACAAAAAACCGTTGAGATTACCGTGGGGAATTCCAACACCATTGATGTTCGTATGGAAGAAGACGCAGAGGCTTTGGAAGAAGTTGTTGTTATTGGTTATGGAACAAAAACAAGGGATGAACTAACTTCTGCGGTATCCACGGTGCAAGCAGAAGACATCGCATCTTTTGTAGCTACTACAAGTATCGACAATATATTACAAGGACAGGCAGCAGGTGTACAAGTAACCGCCGCAAACGGAAGACCCGGTAATACCGGTTTTGTACGGGTACGTGGCGTGGGTACTTTTAACCAGAATTCCACACCTTTATATGTTGTTGATGGTGTCCCCGTAGACCCCACCAACGTAAATCAAATCAACCCAAATGATATCCAGAACGTATCCATACTCAAGGATGCGGCCACCGCGTCCAGGTACGGTTCTAGAGCCGCTAACGGTGTGGTACTTATTACGACCAAACAGGGTAGAAAAGGGGATGCACAGGTCACTCTTACACAAACCGTAGGTTTTACCCAACGCATCCAAGATAACTTCGACATTTTCGATATCGAAGGAAAATTGGAGTACGAAAGACAACTGGCGGAGCTGGGCGTTGCTCCGGCTTTGACGTTACCAGGAGCCACGGCCACTGGGGAAGACCGCCAATTCCTAATTGACAATGCAGTGGACCATGAAGAGGAACTGCTAAGAAAAGGGTTTATCCAAACAACAAACCTTTCCTTATCCGGTGGAACGGAGAAATTGAGCTATTTCTTCTCAGCGGGGTACAGCGAGGATACGGGTATTGTGCAAAGGGCCCAACCTTTTAGACGGTATACGGCAAGATTGAACACCACATACCAAGCGAAGGACTGGTTGACCATTGGCGTAAACGCCAATTTTGCAAGATCCTCTGAACAACGCCTAAGGGAAGGCAGGAACAATGTACAAAACCCATTTGTTGCTCCCTATCAATACAATCCCTACAATACCATCTTTGTTTTGGACGATAACGGGGACTTTCTTTTGGATGAAGAGGGAGATCGGATATTTAGTCAAAGTTTTCCTTTGGCATTTAACGTTGCTGAAGCCATCATCAACAACCTGGATCTAAGGACAAATCTACAGTCTATAGCTACGGGGTATGCAGATATTAAGTTTTCGGAAAACTTTTCCAATAAGTTTCAAATAGGGATTAGCAACGATAGATTCAACAGGCAGGATATAATCCGTCCTTTTTCTAGGTTGGACGCTTTTATTAGGACTCCAGGCGCTCCAGGACAATCCACCAGAAACGGCAGCAATGATTTTGAATACAACGTTTCCAATGTTTTTGCCTTTGACAAATCTTTTGGTAAGAGCAAAGTGAATGCCAGTCTGCTTTTTGAGTATAATGAAAACGTACTGGATTTGTTTTCGTTGACCGGAGAAGGGTTCCCTACCGATCAATTGGATGTCATATCGATTACCTCCCTACCTACGGACACTAGTTCTGATAGGGTGAGGAACACCCTCTTTTCACAAGGGCTTTTTGCAGATTACAACTATGACGACCGCTATATCGTTTCGGCCTCTGTCAGACGTGACGGGTCTTCAAGGTTTGGCCCAAGCAATAGGTTTGGATATTTTGGAAGTGGTGCGGTAGCATGGAACATCCATAACGAAGATTTCTTGAAAGATGGTTTTTTTGATGCATTAAAACTAAGGGCTTCCTATGGTACTTCTGGAAACCAAAATTTTGGGGGTATTGTAGCCAACAGTTTTAATAGTTTTACTTTTTTGGAACTTTTGGATTTTGGAGCTGGAAATGGAAGGTCTAACGTATCTCCAGCCGGAGCGGCTAACCCGGAAATCAAATGGGAGGCCCAAGAGGTATTGGACATTGGATTGGAGTATGCCTTTTGGAAAAATCGTGTTCGTGGGGTAGTTGACTACTTCCAAAGAACTTCCAATGATCTGTTATCCCCATTCAACCTTTCCGGTACCGTTGGGGATGAGAACAATCAGGTTACCGCCAATATCGGGGAAGTACGAAATACCGGTCTTGAATTTGAATTGAGCGTTGATGCCGTACAGACCCAAAACGTCCGATGGACTTTGGGAGGAAACATTTTGTTCATCGACAATGAAGTAATCGAATTGGTCAACGGTATCGATCAGTTCAGGGGTAGTGGGGGAACCAACAGATTGGCCCTTAGGGAAGGTGAAGAAGTAAATTCTTATAACTTGGTAAGGTACGCCGGAGTAAACAGCCAAACCGGTGCCCCACAGTACTTCGATGCGGAGGGGAATATTACAGAAACCTTCCGTGCAAGTGATGCCGTAGTACTTTCCGGGAAGTCTCCCAACGCCAATATAGAAGGAGGGTTCTTCTCCAATTTTAGTTATAAGGGATTTAGCCTGGGCACTAATTTTAGCTTTAGGTTTGGAAACTATATCTATAACAGTGCTGCACAAGCCCTTCTTCAAGATGGTAATGGTGTCAACCAACAACAACGGACCGATGCTTTGAATTTTTGGAGAAACCCTGGGGATACCAATGTCCTTCCAAGCCCATTGTTTAGAAACGAAGCTAACCAGATTTCAGACAGATTTCTTCAAAAGGGCGATTTTATACGCCTTAGAAACCTGACCTTGGGATATTCCTTGCCTGCAACATTTGTGGACAAACTGCCTATCCAAGGGCTTAGGGTATTCGTACAAGGACAGAACCTATGGACTTTTAGACCTCATTTTGATGGAGACCCCGAAATAGGAAATGGTTCCACGGAACAAGGTGGTTTTCAAACCTCTGGATCACAGAGCCTGTTCAACTATCCTAACGTACAGACCTATAGTTTTGGAATTGAGGTCAACTTTTAATCATACTAAATCCAAAAGTAATAATGAAAAAGCTAAATAATTTATTTTTGATGACGATCCTTGCCATGGCTACTATGGTATCCTGCGAGGATGAACTAAATCAGGCCCCGGAAAACTCCTTGACCACTGATAATTTTTTTAATACAGTTGCAGATTTTAGGCTTGGTCTTGATGGAATGTACGCCCAGCTTTTAACCGATGACGATGTTGCAGGTATCGGTGATACGTATTACGGTGCCGTTTCTTTGTCAGGGCTTCCGGATATCCTTTCGGACAATGTAATTTTGGTCCAGTCCGGACGGCAGTCCAATAGGAACAATTTTGAGTTCAACTATACAGCCTTGAACAATATAGGCCCTTTTAACGAAGCATACGAAATTATTAATCTGTCCAATATTATTGTAGAACGGATAGATAATCTACAAGCTGGAGCGGACAGGGACGATATCTTAGGACAAGCATTGGCCATGCGTGCATTTGCACATTTTGATATGGCCAGGCTCTATGCCCAAATCCCTACCCAAGACCCAGGTGCCAATGGAACTTTAGGGGTGCCCTATCTTAAATTCGAGGATGGAGACACCGGAGACCCGTTCGCTACACCTACCAGAGATACCGTTGGGGAGAATTATGACGATATCGTGGCGGACCTGTTGCAAGCCCGCGGACTTATTGCGGAGGATAATGGTTCGGGAAGATTCAATAGAAATGCCGTAAACGCTTTTTTATCAAGGGTATACCTATATATGGGGCAATGGCAGAATTCCATTGATGCAGGAAACTTAGTGACTACTTCGCTGGCTTCCATTGATAACTACCCCGCTGTTTTCACAGATGAAAGTACGGATGGCGTAATCATGTTGGCAGATCAAGACCCAGCACTGGACAATGTTACCGTAGGTGTTCTATGGAGTCAAACGGCCAGTGGAAACGTAATCTCGGAATACGCTCTGGACTTTGAGTTTTTCAGTGCTATTTCTGATGATGATGTTAGAAAGGGGGTCTTATCGGTTATTGGCACCAATAATGACGAGATGCACAATGCCATCAACAAAGTGGGGATTGACAGGAACGGTGTGGTAGATGTAAAACTCTTTAGAACGGCCGAAGTTTTCTTGAATAGGGCCGAAGCCCAGTTTGAACTCAACAATGAACCGGCTGCCTTGGCAACATTGAACCAGTTGCGTGCGGTGCGCTATAGTGCCAATGCCCCGGACGGGGAGACAGGAGCGGCACTGGAAACGGCCATACAATTTGAGAGAAGGGTAGAACTGGCCTTTGAATCGCACAGATTTTTTGATATTAAGAGAAGAGGGGAATCCATACAACGGTCCAATTTTGGTGATTTGTCTGATGGCACCGGAACACCCGCCAGTGTGTCTTCCCTACCAGCTGGCGATTTTAGGTTCCAGATTCCGTTTCCCATAGCGGAAATCAATAACAACCCAAACTTTATGCAGAATCCAGGGTATTAGTACATTTTATACTATCCTATGATAGGATGGTATTGTAGATTAAATAATTTTAGACCCTTGCCGTATTTTACGAGCAAGGGTTTTTTTGTCTCAAAATAAAAGTGACCACCAAACCTAGCAGATTTTTAAAAAGGTCTTCCAAGGTTTCAAAGCACTTTTCAAGAGCTTTAAATACCTAGATTGAACTACAATTACCTAAGGGCGAAAACCTGTATATCGACTGTAAACCAAGGTAAGATTCATTTCTACGCAAATCACCATCTTCACCTTCTAAATCCCGTATCTTAATATACACCACGCTACCTGCAATGGTTCCCTAGGTATAAATTACTACAGCCTAAACCCTACTCCACCAACGTCAACCCACAAATTGTTGGTACGATATCATGGATTCCGTGAGCAACTCCTGATTGGACTACCTAAGTAAAAAAAATATAAGCTTTAATCGGTTAAGGTAAGGGTTGATAGGGCTTACCGAAAACATGGAACTTATACCATTAATTTGCGTGTAACTTAACTATTGGGGCGGCTCTGAGACATACTTCTAAAAAAACTTCTCGTTTCATTTTTAGATTATATTATTTGAATTAGCTATCAAGAATTTCAGGGCTGCTCCTATATAGTTTACTCCATATCCCTAAGGTAAACTACACACCGCAAAACAGGTTCCTTTTAGATTCCATATAACTTAAGATTGTTACAACCAATCTGGTTTAAAGAAATATTGTTTTGGTCCGCTCAGAAGGCATTTACTTCTTTGGGCTTATTGATTAGTTAGATTCCGATAGAATCGTCAAAAAATAAGATTGGTAATACTAGGGGCAAATTCGGATTTATTTAATTAACAATCCAAATAAACGTAAATTGATATATCAATACAAAACGTATTATTAATCCAAATTATGGACTTTCAAATACAATACTATTAAGCGATTTGAAAATGCGCTGAAAATGTGTTAAATTACAGCATAAATATGTTTAAGTATGTTAACAGTGCGTAAATCTTTAACAATTACCCAGTCACAGGAAGAGTGGATTAAGTTTCAAATGGAAAAGGGCGGCTTTGCCAACGAAAGCGAATACTTGCGGCATTTGATACGAATGGACGAAGAGCAAAATCGCAGTTTTTTGATGACCAAGAGAGCCATTCAGGAGGGTTATGATAGCGGGGTAAGCCAAAGAATAAGGTCCGTGGAGGAAATTATGGAATCCGCTTTAAACAGAAGGGAAACAGGGCCCAATAAAGGTGAGTAATGCCGGACTTTATATTCTCCCGGAAAGCAGATAGCGATATAGACCTCCTAACAGATTACGGCTTGGAGAATTGGGGGGAGCGGCAAACGCGTAAATATTTATCCGAATTATATAATTGTTTTGAGATATTATCCCTTAAACCGGAGCTGGGCAGGGATGCTAGTGAATACGCTCCATTTTTGCAAAGGTATAACCACAAAGCACATACCATTTTTTTTGAACCGATAGACAAAGGAATTTTCATCGTGCGCATACTTGGAAGCAGACAGGAATTCGAGAATTATTTATGAATTTCGATTTTATCATGCTATCGATAGCTTGGGGCCAACGAGATGTAAACGAACAATTTTTAAACAGTGTGGTTCCAAGGGAATCTTACATCATGACGTAAATCGAAGCTGCGTATAAAGAAATACCGTTTTGGTCCGCTCGTAAGCTATTTACTTCTTTGGGCTGTAGGTACCATCAAAAACGGTATTTACTACCTTTCCGTCCTGCAGTACTTCCCAAAGTTGCCGTACGGTACCATTTTCATTTGCCGTCCACGTGATTCTGTTTACGTAGTATTTTCCATCCGTATGCTCAAATTCATCGGAGGACAGAATCATCTGGTCCCCTACCTTATTCCCTTTGAGTTTTAGGTGGTTTCCGGTATTGTCAATCCATAGTTGCTCCCATTGACCGCTTTTCTGATTATAAAAATTATAGCTGGTACCTGTAAAGCCAGATTTTGCACTCGTCCAATTCTCTTTTAGCACACAACCGGATTCTTCCTTTACAATGCTATTAAAGCCTGCTTCTTTTCCACTAGCATCCGTTACTTGCCATTCGCCCACCCAAAAATCAAAGGCAGTTTGATCTGCGGAACAACAATTACATGCTGTTTGCGCAAAAGACACATAAGGAAAAATCACCGACAGTAGTATAACAAGGACTCGCATGACTATGGTTTTATATTGGAAAGATACCCTATAACCGCTTTATTGAATACCAAGGGCTGCTCTACGTTGACCACATGACCACAATCTTGCACCACAAATAGTTCTGAGGTCTGATGGGCTTTGACCACCTTTCTTATGGTAGGTAAAAAAAGATAATCTTCTTCTCCCATAACATAGTACGTTGGAATCTTGATATCCACCGATCTAAAAAAGCGCAATAACGGATTGATTTCCGAAGTGAGCTTGAACCATCTAATAAATTCTTTCTGGTACAGTTTTTTTGCTTCCCTAACAAAGAGTAAGCGGGACTCTTTATGGTTTTTATTGGGCATGATAACAAAGGCAAAAAACTTGTAAAGCCACAAATAGGGTACTATGGATTTAAAAATTACTCCAAGGCGCATTAACACCTGCGACCTAAAATTAAGTTTCATAATGGCACCCCCCATAACCATGCTCGCCACACGTTTTGGGTGCTTCTCCGCAATATTTCGAATTAAAATGGTGCCTAAGGATATCCCTACAAAATGGGAACGTTCAATATTCTCATGATCAATGACCTCAACAATATCTTCGGTGATGGAATCAAAGGTATACTTGTCGTTAAAAGCATCCTTTATATTGGGTTTGGAATTCCCATGACCCCTTAAATCCAACAACAATACATTAAAATGTTCCTTAAAATCGCGGACCTGTTTGTACCAAATGGTAGAACTCCCCCCTGCGCCATGCACAAAAGTGACCCATTCTTTGGACGTTTGATGAAGATATTTGGTGTAGTGGAGCAATCCTATATTTTGAATAAATGTACGTTAAATTTTTACCAACAAACCGCGTAAAACGCCCTTAGAATATTAATTCCAAGTTAAAATTAGACAAACTGCTTGATTTTTAGATGTATACACCGACTCAAGAACATCCAAAACCTAATGGGGCACGTATCTTTGTTATAACAAATCTTGTAATGATGGAAAATCAATATTGTAAAGTTGGGGCGGTTAAACCCATCACAAACGGCGCACAGGCCATACGTATCTTAGAATACAGGTATCAAGTATTTTTGGAAAAAGCTTCCGGTATAGGCAAAATGGATGAAAAATTAGCCGATTTTTTTGAATCCAAAGCGAACAGCATCAAAAAGACCTTGGAAAACCTTATCTAAAGGGTGGTTCAACCTTACCGTTTTTCCAATTCCAATTGCATGTCCTGTTGCAATAGCATGGCTTTTTTTCCGGCTTCCGCCGCAAAGTCGGCACCATTGGAAGCATAGATAATCCCCCTGCTGGAATTGACCAACAATCCAATGTCCTTGGTCATTCCGTACTCACAAACTTCTTTAAGGCTACCCCCTTGGGCTCCTACGCCAGGCACCAATAAAAAGCTTTCTGGTATAATTTGCCTAATATCTTCTAAGTACGACGCTTTTGTTGCACCTACCACATACATCAAGTTCTTTGCATTAGTGTAGGTTTTTGAGGTACGGAGCACCTCTTTATATAAGGCTTCGCCATGTACCAACTGGGTTTGAAAATCGAACGCCCCTTTATTTGAAGTCAAGGCCAACAATATTGTATGCTTATCCTCAAAGGCCAGAAAAGGCTCTACGGAATCTTTACCCATATATGGGGCTATGGTGATGGAATCAAAATTAAGGGTTTCAAAAAACGCCTTGGCGTAGCGGGTAGACGTATTTCCAATGTCACCCCGTTTTGCATCGGCGATGGTAAATTGTTCTGGGTAGTTGGTATTGAGATAATCCATCGTTTTTTGCAGGGATTGCCAACCTTGAAGCCCATACGCTTCATAAAAAGCGATGTTCGGTTTATAGGCTACGCAAAATTCTTGGGTAGCATCAATAATAGCTTTGTTAAAGCTAAAAATAGGGTCTTCCCTGTTTAAAAGATGCTTTGGAATTTTATCCAAATCCGTATCCAAACCTACACAAAGAAAAGATTTCTTTTTTCGTATTTGTGCGACTAATTCTTCTGTTTTCAAATGGTTATAAGCTTACAACGATTAACTGACTTGTGATTACCTTAAAATATTTCCGAGGCTTCTTTTAGCTTTTCGGTATTCTCTACCAGCATAAGCTCATCAATGATCTTTTGGATATCCCCGTTGATGATATTCTGTAAATCATATAAAGTAAGTCCTATTCTATGGTCAGTCACCCTACCCTGCGGGTAGTTGTAGGTCCTAATCTTTGCGGAGCGGTCACCACTACTTACTTGGGAATTTCGTTTTGCAGCATCTGCTTCCTGTTTTTTGGCGAGTTCCAAATCATACAAACGGGAACGCAATACCTTAAATGCTTTTTCCTTGTTTTTATGCTGTGATTTTTGATCCTGGCATTGGGCCACCAAACCTGTAGGAACGTGGGTTAAACGCACTGCGGAATAAGTGGTGTTTACGGACTGCCCTCCTGGGCCAGACGAACAGAAAAAGTCTATTCTAACGTCCTTGGGGTCGATCTGTACATCAAAATCCTCCGCTTCCGGAATCACCATGACCGTAGCCGCACTGGTATGCACCCGGCCTTGGGTCTCCGTCTGCGGAACACGCTGCACCCTATGCACCCCGGCTTCAAACTTCAGGGTCCCATATACATCTTCTCCGGTAACCTCAAAATGGATTTCCTTATAACCGCCGCTCGTACCTTCGCTTAAATCCATTATGTTGGTTTTCCATCCTTTGGATTCACAGTATTTTGCGTACATCCGGTACAAATCACCTGCAAAAATACTGGCTTCGTCACCACCTGTACCCGCACGTACCTCCATGACCACGTTTTTCTCATCTTCTGGGTCTTTGGGTATCAACAAGAGTTTGATTTCTTCTTCCAATTTGGGTAGGGCTTCCTTGGCCTCATCCAGCTGCATTTTGGCCATCTCTACCATTTCGGCATCACTGCCGTCCCCAATGATTTCTTCGGCCTCCTTTAGATTATTGGTCAGCGTAATGTATTCATCACGCTTATCACAGAGATTTTTGAGGTCTTTGTACTCTTTATTGAGACTTACGTATCGCTTTTGGTCCGCGATGATATCCGGCTGGATAATTAAATCCGAAACCTCATCGAACCGTTGCTTTACGATATTCAATTTGTCTAGCATAATTCATTCTCCTATAGTTAACATGGGTTCGACCTAAGATTTGCATCGTTCCCACTTAAATACCAATAACTGCGCGTTATGTCAATTCGAGGGTAGTCGAGAAGTCCTTAAATAGTATTCCTTGCAAGGAGGTTTCAACATAGCCTATCTTGAGCTCAGCCTAAAGGCTCAGCCAGACATGTTCGTTAAGATATTGACCGTCATTTATTTAAAGTGAACCTAATATCGAACTCACGTTATGGTTAAGCGAATTTACGATTTTTAAAAGACTCCCGTTAGTACGCAATATGCTTTAAACGGAAGTGATGAAGTGACCCAAGACCGAATGTTAAGATCCATTTCTTTTTGAAATCCTATCAAGAAAGGATATCTGCCAATGAACCCGTAAACCAAAAATATCCTTATTTTTCAATACTCTGGAAGCTGTTCAAAACGATACCAGAGCTTTTGTGGACTTTATTTTTATCATCGACCACTACTACTTCTACCCCTTCCAACTGATTGATCATATGGATGCCCCGATCCTTGCCCATAATAAATATGGAGGTCGCCAAAGCATCACAAAGCTCTGCCTTTTTGGCAAAAACGGACACGCTGAAAACCCCTTTGGTTGGATAGCCCGTTTTGGGATTGATGATATGGGAGTACTTCTCCCCATTAAAAACAATGTACTTTTCATAGTTGCCAGAGGTGGCCGCTGAAGATTCTATGATGGGTAACCAAGAAAATACATCCGTTTTATCCGTTGGATTGGAAATGCCAACCATCCATTTTTCTCCGGTTTCCCGAGTACCCCATGTGGTGAGGTCACCGGAAGCATTGATGATACCCCCAGGCACGCCATTTGCAAGTAATAAAGCTTTGGCCTTATCTGCCGCAAAGCCTTTTCCAATAGCACCAAAGCCAAGTTTCATTCCTTTTTTTCTTAGAAATACGGTGGAGGCCTCTCCATCCAATACAATATCTTGATATCCTATTTTTTCTATGGAAGCTTTAATGATGGCCCGGTCCGGGACCTGTTTCAATTCCCCATTGAACTGCCATACCTTATCTAAAGAGGCATAAGAAATATCAAAAGCACCTTCGGTCAATTCTGAAATTTTAAGGGATCGCTCAATGAGGGAAAACAATTCTTTGCCAACTTTGACCGGACGAATTCCCGCATTCTTATTTATGGTATAGGTTTCAGATTCCGTATCCCAAGAGGATATCAACTTTTCAATCCTTTTGATTTCCGCTATGGCCTCATTGATATAGATGTATCCAATTTCATCGTTTTGGGCCACTACGGTAATCTCAAAGCGGCTGCCCATTAACTTTTCAACCTTACTTACATTGACCAAATCTTCTTGAGCCAACCCAAGGGAAACCAGAAAACAGAAAAAAAGGGAACAAAGAAATCTCATGGTAAGTTAGCGTTCAGCAAGACAATATACGGTATGGATTTGAAACTTTGACAGTAGGGTCTTTGATTTTTTTCATAGTAACTTAGGCTACCTAAATGAAGTAAAATCTTTCTACTTCGTTTATCCTAAAAAAAGTGCTTTTCTTGGTCACCATCCATGGTGCCTATTCGAAAATACGTAAGGTATTGCCGTTGCGTTCCGTATTGAAAATCTTCAAGGGGTTGTTGGTAACGGTATTCAAGGGTGTCCCGTCTTGGGCAAACCGGGAACCGTGGGTACTACATCTGTAAATACCGCCATCGTCCGTGATAAAACGTACTTCTTCCGTCTGTTGATGGCTACAAATTTGACTTGCGGCGACCAATTCGCCTTCCAAATTACGGGCAATGACCACAAAGTTCTTTCTTATGAATCCGCCATTATCGGCCAAAGGGGCTGCTTCCGCGTCCGTAAGGTCTATGGTAAAATCAACTCCCGTAGGAACCGGGAATTGGTCCAAATTTTCTTCGGAATCCGATGAACAGCCATGTAAGCATGGGAAAGTCACCGCGAATGCCGCTCCGGCACCGAGTGTTTTTAAAAATTTTTTTCTTTTCATAGCATTGGGGTTTTCTAAACAACGTAAAATTCCGCGGAATAGTATAGTTTAAGAACGCTAAATAACCACAACCATGCCCAACAGGGAATATAAAAATCAGTTGCCTTCCTCCACTTCGATAATCTCAAACATTCCGTCTTCTTTTTGAAGGACACCCTTGCGATCAATAAATTCCTTTTTCCCTTTATGGTAGACTTCAGCATTACTATAAAAGTTCTTAAAAGCTTTGGCCGAAGTGAACTTAGCTTCTATGCTCACCTGTCCTGATCGGTCCAAATAGCCATAAAAATTAAAATCACTTTTATATACTGCCAACCCCCCACTAAAGGTATCTATATAACTGAAGATTGGAGCGGTAACTTCCTTACCCGTAAAGTCTAGGATCCCGCTTTTCCCGTTTAGGTTGTAAATAGCCCTACCCTCAGAAAAATTAGACAAACCATCATATTTTGGAGGAACAATAACAGCACCGCTTACATCACAAAAACCAACTTTTCCATCTTTTACCACAATTACCACCCCAGAATCCGCACTATTGTAAAAGTCTATGATTTCATCGTATATCAAAGGAATACGCTCTTCTCCTTTGGAATCTATGCAACCATATTTGCCTTTATATTTGACTACTGCCAACCCCTGCACAAAACCTTTTGATGTTGTATCTTCTTCATACTTTATTGGGATTACTTCTTTACCATTTAAATCAATGTATCCTATTTTGCCGTCTTTCCAGACCTTTGCAAGTCCATTATCTTCAAAATCAGAAACTACGTCATATTTTGGGACAATGACTTCATTGCCCAGTCTATCAATAAATCCGGCTTTATCATCACGCCTAACCCTATAACGTCCGTTTGAAAATTCTCCTATCAAATCATAACTTTTTGATACAACATCCAAAGTTTTAATATCAAAAAGGGATTGCTTTTTGTCCTTTATCAAATGAATGTGCCAAATCCACTTTTTCTTAAAAATGGTATTGTAATCTATACTGCCATATTCAAATGGCAGTATTTGCTCTTCAAAATCAGAAATCAGACCCCATTTGCCATTTTCTTGAACAATAAAGAGGTGTTTTCCTGCCAAAGCATCTACAACACTGATACGTCTGTATTTTGTAGGGACCAATACCTTGCCAGCTGTGTTAAAATATCCTTTTTTTCCGCCCTTGCGTACTTCAACCAGATTATCTAACGACATACGGATACTTGAAAATTCAGCAGGTATGACCTCTTCAAAGGTCGTCGTGTTCATTAAACCGTATCGTCCATCTTTAACAAAGACAATGTGGTTTCTTAGGGGAGTTTTGAATTTTTCATACTCCAAAGGGGTCTTGAATATTCCCAAACTATCCCCAATGGTTCCTAACCCATCTTTATGCAATACAAAATGATTGTCTCCAATTGCCCGAATTGATGCAAACTCAAACGGATATATGGACTGCCCTGTTTTACTTACCATACCCCACAACCCATTTTGTTTTCCTATAAGAAAGTTGGCCCTTGACCGCACATCTTCTACATCTTGCAAAGGCCCTTTACGACCGTTGGAAAGAAAAGTACTTAACTTTTTATCCTTAGAGACCACATATACCTCTTTTACCTTACGAATTTTTTCAAACTCAAAAGGTAGAATCGCGTTGCCCTTAAAATCAATAACACCCATCTGCCCATCTTTCCAGGCGATCAGTTGATTATCAATACCAAAAAAAATACGCCCATGGGGCCATTGTAATACCTTGTTTCCCTCTTTATCAAGCACCAGGTATTCTTTGTCCCGTTTTACGCTGAACAACTGTAATTCCTTGTTGAACTTAACCTCATTAAAATCTTCTGAAAAAACAAATTTCCCATTGTAATCAATAAAGTTACTTAGGCCATTGTTCTTTCTGACCCGAATAAGCGAATCCGTAATCCCATATATGCTTTCAAAGTGAGGAAGGTCATATGGTTCTCCTTTACCGCTTAACAGTGCGATACCGTTCTCCGTATTTTCCTTGAATTTTCCTATTCTGGGTTCGTAGTAGATATCTCTTTCGCTTAGAGGAAAAATTTCATTCAATTCCCAATCCAAATATCCAAGTTTGCCATTTGGGTCCGTTACTTTGATAAGCTTTTTATCTTCAATCACTTTAACGGAATGATACGGATCTGGTAGCATAAGATCCTTTTTAAGATGATAAAGAAGTTTAGCTTGATGGCGTTCAAGTTGCAAATACCTTCCCTTTATCAAACTAATATTCACATATTGCGGGGGTACCAAGGTTTTGCCATCAAAATCCTTTATCCCATAAAAGTTGTTTTTACGATAGATGTATTCATTGTTCCCGTAGGGAAACTGAAATTGAACATCGTCCAGCACCGTACGCTTTTTTTTACCGTTTTTATCAATTATGCTGGCCTTACCCTTCCTTTTGGCCACCGTACGATTTCCCAGAAAGCTTTGTAGCGCATCAAATTTAAGAGGTACTTGCAATAATCCCATAGTATCCACGGCTCCCCACATACTTCCATTTCTTACCAGCGCCCTATTGTTGGAAAAATTTAAAATTTCGTCATACGTTGGAGGTATTTTGACCACTCCTTTGCGATTTGCGTACCCCCATTTTAGATCGGTCTCTTGAATACGAAAACCATCTGCGGTTGATACTACCTTTGCGTATTGTTTGGAAAGTTCTTTTTTTACGGTTTCCTTCTCTTGTGCTATAAGGCCATTACAACACAGTAACAGCACTAGGATCACAGGGGGTACTTTTTGTATCATCCAAATGAAATTAATTTATACTACAAATTCTTCTTTATAAGCTGTAATCAATACCTAAAAGTACCGTATGCACTGGTAATGGTAAGCTTTTTTTCAGTTGCCTTTTCCACATGCCCAATAATTCGGGCGTCTACACTAAAGCTTTTTGAAATGGCGATCAAATCTTCAGCTATGTCCGGTGATACGTAAAGCTCCAAACGATGGCCGCAATTAAACACTTGGTACATTTCCTTCCAATCCGTTTTGGACTGTTCTTGGATCAATTTGAATAAGGGAGGAATAGGAAAAAGGTTGTTTTTTACAATATGTAGATCTTCAATAAAATGCAGGATCTTGGTCTGTGCACCACCACTGCAATGGACCATACCATGAAGGTGTTCCGCATTGTATTTTTCCAATATTTTTTTAATGATGGGCGCGTAGGTACGGGTTGGGGAAAGCACCAATTTTCCAGCATCCAGAGGGGAATCCGGTACGGCGTCCGTTAATCTTGTCGCTCCTGAATACACCAACTCCCCTGGGACCGAAGCATCGAAACTTTCTGGATATTTGGCGGCCAGTTCCTTGGAAAACACATCATGGCGCGCAGAGGTCAATCCGTTACTGCCCATTCCGCCATTGTATTCTTTTTCATAACTGGCTTGCCCAAAAGAGGCCAAACCTACGATGACATCCCCTGCTTTAATATTGGCGTTATCTATGACCTTTCGCCGTTCCATGCGTGCAGTTACCGTAGAATCTACGATAATGGTACGTACCAAATCCCCCACATCCGCAGTTTCCCCACCCGTAGAATGAATGGTAATGCCATGTTCCCTTAAGTCTGCAATCAATTCTTCCGTACCGTTGATAATCGCGGAAAGGACTTCTCCCGGAATCAAATTCTTATTCCGGCCAATGGTTGACGAAAGCATAATATGGTCCGTAGCCCCAACACAGATCAGATCATCGATATTCATGATCAAGGCATCTTGCGCAATGCCCTTCCAAACACTCACATCCCCGGTTTCTTTCCAGTACATATAGGCCAAGGAAGATTTGGTGCCCGCACCATCGGCATGCATCACCAAGCAATGCTCCTCACTGCCGGTCAAATAATCCGGCACTATTTTACAAAACGCTTTGGGAAACAAGCCTTTATCAATGTTCTTAATGGCATTGTGTACATCTTCCTTTGCGGCGGAAACGCCTCTTTGGGCATAACGTTTACTGGTGTCTGAGGACATGAAACTTCAAGTTTTGGCAAAAGTAAGAAAATAGGGGTTAGGGAGGAAAGGTGGGTGAGCCTTGTTGGAATTTGGTGCGGGATGAGGGATGAGGGATGAGGGATGAGGGAAAATTGGTTGTTTTTAAATTGATATTCGTCTATATATTGGCAAATCTTTAGTCCGGTAGAATTTGCGTTTCAAAACCATCAATGCTTTTGGTGTTTTTGTTCTTCCAGTACTCTACTATTTTATCTGGCCCTTTGTTTTCTGCCCATGCATCCATAAGCGTACGTTCTTCTTTAAAATCCAGCAGGGGCACTCCAAAACCACAGGATGTCTGCACCAAGTCCACTTCCATAGCTATAAACTGCCGTGTACTGATTTTAACAGGGAACAAGGTTTGATATTCATCAAACTCTTTATCCCTTTTATGATAAATTTTTGCCGTACCATAGAGTCGTAATATCAACGGTTTCCCCTCAAAAGCGCAAAACATAATGGTCATTCTATTGTTCTTTAAAAGATGTGCGGCAGTTTCATTTCCGCTTCCGGTAAGATTTAGCCAAACCACTTTGTTGGCATCGATTACCCTTAAGGAATCCATTCCTTTTGGGGATATGTTGACCCTTCCCTCAGCAGCGGCAGTGCCCACAAAAAACAGATGTTGTTTTTCTATAAATTCTTGTAATTCCGCAGTAATGCTTTTCAATTGCTTTCCCATATATCCTACATTTGGTTTAATCTTTTAGCGTATGCCGTTGCGTTTTGAGATTCAAAATCTATTGCTCTGTAAAGAGCTGTACGGTATAGTCCAGTAGCTCTTTGCCCCCATTGTTTCCATGACCCGGAATTACAATTTCCAAATTTGGAAAATCTTCTTTTAATTTCACTACGGTCTTAGGCCATGCCTCTATATTAGCATCTTGCAGGTTTCCTTCCCCAGCACCCATGGCTTTGATCAAACAGCCTCCAAACAATGCTTTTTCACTTCTAATATAACCAATACTATTGTCTACCGTATGCCCTTGTCCGGCATATTGCGCAATAACGTTCTCCGCCCCTATTTGAAATTCCATTTTCTTTTCAAAGGGATATCGGGGCTTTGGATTACCGCTTTGGTCGGCAAGGCGTATGGTCAATCGATTCGCATAAGAGGGAACTCCATTTTTATGGAAAACCTCCAAACCTCCAACACAGTCCTCATGAAAATGGGTGGCCACCAGGGCTTTTATGTCCTTGTCCCCAACCCAATGTATCAATTCTTGTGAAGCTACGGCCGTTACAGGGGTATCAAAGATTATAACTTCATTGTTGTTTTGATATAGCATACCGTTACAGGGAACTTTTCCAAAATCTTCTGAATCCAAATACGACGTATGCATAAACAAGTGCGCACTTAACTTTTCGATTTTTAGATTTTCCGATACATAGACTACCCTGTTGGTTATCCGGGGTGTACAACCGCATAATACCATCAAAAAAAGGAGTATGTACCGAATATGTTTCATCATAACCAAGTTACAACCAGCGCTTTTTTGTTTTACGCCGCAGACCTATTTTTCTTGGATACCGTCTTTGTCTTTAATGGGTATCCAGATTTCTTCTTCAGAATTAGGGTCGTTGTTCCTGTAGTTTACCCCCAAGACCTCAAAATGGGGACGATCATCCAACCAATAGTTGGAATTGGGCAGCCATTCTGAAAAAATGTAATGAAATATGGTTGTATCCCTACTGGACCCCTTGTAATCGAAAACCGCATAAAGTCCGCCCGTAAGTTCAAAAGATTGTAAACCTTCCAAGACATGCTCAAAATTGTTCACTTCTACCGTCGCCCATTTTACAAACGTTCTTTGTGGGTCAAATTGTTGATGGTACCCAGACGGATACACCTGTAAAGAAATTTTATCTTCTGAAACCCTGTTTTTGATTTTTTTGATATGCGGTGCTAAACCTCCCCAAAGTTCTGCGGTCTTATTTTGGACCACGCTCATGGCTAGGCAATGCCCAACTAAGTATTTGGTCTTTAGACGTTCAATTCTTGGTTCTATCATACTATTGTCGATGCCTTTGTAATGATATCCACGATCTTGCTATTTGGAATAACATCAATAGTAAGGTTAATACGGTCCGTTGTGCCATTGTTCACCACACGATGTGGATCTGTCAAACGCAAATACCAACACTCCCCTACCTTCATGGGAACTTTGGTATCGTTAAGATGGAACTCCACCTGATCGTTATTATCGATAGGAATGGTAAGCCTGATCATCGATTTTTCTTCTTCCAACCCAAGGGTAGGGTCGGTATGTTCTTTGACCACGGAATGTGGTGCCAAAAACAACAGTCGAACCAAATTCACTGTGGTGTATTCAGCAAATTGATCAATAACTTCCTTTAAATATGGCGACTTATCCAGTGCTGGGGTATTCATCCAAGGCGTCCAAGAGCCATCCGCATAATCCCCAACAGCTTCTGGAAAAGGCAAGGAAGTATCTACAAGATGTGCGGGGGAACGCAAGGGAATCACTCGGTAGTACTCATAGTGCCCCTGCTGCAACGCATGCGCTTCCGATTTCATTTTTTCAACATCAAAAAAAAAGGTAGTTGAACTCTGTCTTTAAATTGGCTTTGGGTTTCCATACGGACACTTTATTTTACTGCAAGTAGTAATTCTAGCTTAATTTACGATAATTTCTTTTGTAAGGAACTCGTCATTTTAAAATTTGCCGCATGTACCGAATAAGCCATTTCGCTACCCCTAAATATAGGTTTCCATAAAGTCGGTCGCCTTTTTAGATTTCTTTTTTTGAAGCCCTCTTTTGCTATAAAACCTAACGTTAAAACTACTATCCGTAATATCCAATAAGGCCCAGTTGTGTTGGTCATCATGCGGTATTCCTAAGCCCAAATAGTTTACTTGCATTCCTGATGAAATGAGCTGAACAGGCGTGGTAATCCCTAGGTTCTCCATTTTTTTGG
>CALGQU010000120.1 GCA_937959125.1 uncultured Croceitalea sp. | reverse complement strand
TCTTACCTTAAAACCATCTTGTAATTAAACCGTTTACGTAGCGACCTACTTTTAAAACACATCTTATGCGCAATCTTATGCTATCTGCAATTTTAATGGTTTTGGGAACATCGTTCTCATTGGGACAAGACATGACGCCGGAGCGACTCATGGAAATCATTGAACAGCAAGCGGATACGGTTTCTGTTCAGGGAAATTCTGCACAGTTTCTTTATAATGAGACCATGTTGGTTTGCATTTATGACGAAAATGCCAATAGAATGCGTATTGTATCACCTATTGTAGCGTTGGAAAAATTGGAAGAAGATCAAGTTTTAAATGCTTTGGTGGCTAACTTCCACTCTGCCTTGGATGTTAAATATGCATTAAGTGATGAGATTGTTTGGTCTATTTATGTGCATCCCCTTAGGGAACTTTCTGATGATCAACTAGTGGATGCTATTGCCCAAGTGCATGCCGCCGCTGTTACCTTTGGTACCAGTTACTCCAGCACCAATCTGGTTTTCCCAGGAAATACCCAGAAGAAAGAAGAACCTACTGAAAAGATTCTGCAAAAATTTTAATTTCCAAAACTGTATTCCGGTACTTTTCCCTCTACGCCAGTAAAGAATTGGTAGACTTTTTTTAGATCCAGCTCCATATCCTCGGAGGTGTAAAAAGGTTCCGCAATGGTCACTTGCTTTTTACCAAAGTCAAAGGCTACCATAACTATAGGGGCATTCGCCTTTTTGGCGATATAGTAAAACCCCGTTTTAAGGTCTTCAACTTTTTTTCGGGTACCTTCAGGGGCAAGACATAATCTAAACGCTTCCCGTTGTTCAAAAATACGCACCACACTATCTACCATATTGCTGTTTTTCTGTCGATCAACAGGTGTGCCGCCAGTTCTTCTAAAAAACCAACCACAAGGAGGATTGAACAAGCTCTTCTTTCCTACATAATTTATTTGTTCTTGGGTTACGGCACGGACCAGTATGCCTATTACAAAGTCCATCCAATGGGTATGGGGAACGACAATCACCACAAACTTCTTTATCAAGGGAAACTTCCCTACAAGCTTCCAACCCATAAGCTTGTGGAAAATAAGTTTGGCTATACTGTTCCGCATCTAGATTTTTTGGTAAATGGATTCCAAACGCTCAGCAGAAATTTTTGATTTCCAATCTTTACCCAGGGCATTTTCCCATAGCGGCTCCATGGATAGTGCAATGGCAATCATTTTTTGCATTGCACCTTTACTAAGCTGGGAACAGATATTTTTGGGGAGTGTTATCTTGTGCTTTTGCAACATCTTCTTGAACAACCGCACATCCTCTGGATAAAAAGCGTCCAGATGCTGAAAAACCAGGCAATTGCCAATACCATGCTTGGTTCCCAAAACATAGGATAGGCCATAGCTCATGGCATGGGCCACACCCACTTGGCTATAGGCAATACTCATACCGCCGTGCCAAGAGGCCATCATCAATTTTTCTTCAGAATCCTTTGGGGAAAAATCACCCAAGAAAACCTCTTTGCACAGTTCATAGGACTTTTCACCATAGCTCTGGCTAAAGGCATTTAAATACGTGCCGTTCAAGGATTCCACACAATGTATAAAACAATCCATACCAGTGTAAAACCATTGTTCCTTAGGTACGGTTTTCAGTAAATCTGGATCTAAAACTACTTGATCAAATGTGGTATGGTCAGAATTGATTCCTAATTTCTTGTTTGGACCCAAGAGTACCGCCGTTCTCGAAACTTCTGCCCCGGTTCCACTTATTGTAGGTATGCCAACATGGTATACTCCTGGGCGCTGTACCAAATCCCATCCTTGGTATTGTTCAGAGCGTCCCCTATTTCCTAGCATAACGGCAACTGCTTTTGAAATATCCAAAAGGGTTCCCCCACCTATACCTACGATTCCAGAAGGTAATTCATCAAAAGATTCCCTTATATTGTTTACCAAGGCATCCACCTGGGACGTTTTGGGTTCTTCATTTGCAGAAATATAAATCACTTGATCGCTGAACAATAGCGGCAAACTTCTGAGGAAAGTGTCGCTTTCAAAAAAATCATCCACAAGAAAAATAAAGGGTGCATCCGTACTTCTTCGCTTAGGCAATAAAATATCGCCCAATTGGCCAAGACTTCCCCTCCCATAGATGACACGTGGCACCATAGGAAAGTTCCTGTAATCCGTTACGGCACTTATGATTTCCTTATCTACAATATCTTCCTTTATCTTCATAACTATTACAAGTACCTTAAAATCTCTTTTATTGAATTGAGTTTAAGATGGTTGTTATTTTTCTCCTCATCTTCAGAGACGGTCTCATGGACCCAAGTGGTGTGAAACGGTATATGAACGGCACGGGCACCAAGGTTTAATATAGGAATAACATCTGACTTTAGTGAATTCCCTACCATTAAAAACTGGTTTATGTTGATTTCAAGATGTTTTAAAAGGCTTGCGTAGTTTGCTTCTTTCTTATCGCTAAGCACCTCTACATGTTGGAAATACTTGGATAGTCCCGATTTTTTAAGCTTTCGTTCTTGATCCAACAAATCCCCTTTGGTAAGCACCAATAATTTGTATTTCTGATGCAAATCTTTAAGTACTTCCTCAACCCCATCTAAAACTTCTACGGGATGATCGATCATCTTTTTACCGATAGCAAGGATTTTTAGCAAGGTTTGTTGGGGCAATTGGTGGTTGGAAAGCTGTAATGCCGATTCGACCATGGAGAGCATAAACCCTTTGATACCATAACCGTATAGTTCCAAGTTCTGCATTTCCATCTTAAACAGTTCTTGATCTATGGTATTCTTGGTCTCATACCCTTCCAATAGCGACGCAAATTCTTCCTCTGCCTCCCTAAAATAGGTTTCGTTGACCCAAAGCGTATCATCTGCATCGAACGCTATAGTCGTAATTTGCTCAAAATCTACTTCCATGCCTTCTTCGCTTTTTCCAAATCTTCTGGAGTATCAATTTCAATCCCAGTAACATGGGTCTCTACCATTTTAAGTTTTTTACCGTATTCCAAAAAACGGATGGCTTCTATTTTTTCCGTAGCTTCTAATGCCAACATGGGTAATTTTTGAAAATCCAGCAACGCCCTTTTTCTAAAGGCATATATCCCTTTATGTTTGTAATAGGTTGTCGCCACTTCTTTATCCCTTGGATAGGGAATAGGCGAACGAGAAAAATATAGGGCGAAATCATTGTTGTCCACGATCACCTTGACCGTATTGGGATTTTTTATCTCCTCCCAATCCGTAATTGGAGTCATTAAAGAGGCTAAATCAATTTCTTGTTGAACATCCTTATGGAAGACTTGTATGACTTCTGCCAAACTATGTTTATCTATAAAGGGTTCGTCTCCCTGTACATTGATTACGATATCTACGTCTAAATCTACCACTGCTTCCGCGATACGATCACTGCCGCTTTCATGTTCTTGTTGGCTCATTAAAGCATGACCACCATGTTCTTGTATAAGGTGATAAATACTATCGCTATCCGTTACCACGTAAACGGCATCAAAAAGTTCCGTGGCCACAACCGCCTCATACGTCCTAAGGATTACGGGCTTACCGTTTAAATCTTGCATTAGTTTAGCCGGAAATCTGGAGGCCTGATAGCGTGCCGGTATCATGGAGATAACTTTCAAATCTTTGCTGATTTTATGATTTTGATTTAGGCCTTAGTTTTCTATAAATGGAAAAAATGAAAAATAGAATAACGATTACTAAGACAACCGCCAAGGTTGGTGCAAATATTGATGCCGTACTCACTGCTACTGCGGTACCTGTTTCGACCGTTGCCACAACAGGATTGGCCATGCCCCCGGTGGTAGCCGTGGAGGTCAATCTTCCCGCGGCATTGGCACCTTTGATTGCCGATGCCGTTCCCCCACCCGCAATAATGGCTAGGGACCATGTAATTACCGGATCCAAGTTGGCCACTGTTGAAACCATAACAGCAGTCCCCGCAATTGCCGCCAAAGGCAGGGCAATACTATCCAAAAGGTTATCCACCCAAGGGATGAAATAGGCAAATATTTCTATTATCGTTGCAATACCTAATGTTAGCACTGCGGCCAAACTGCCTATCCATACCCAGCTGTCATTGAGCTCCCAAGCACCTAGGTAAGCTGCCAAGCTTAACACAAACAAAGGCAAAAAAACACGAAAGCCCGTAGAAGCCGCTAAGCCTATGCCTAAAAATATACTGGTAATGGTTTCCATGGTCATTTGCGTTCCTTTTTGCTGAACTCATTTAGACTTTTTGTATTGAAGCGAAAATCTGTTATTTTTTTCCTTGTTTAAGACTTTTTTGAGTTGCATAGCTGGGCTACGGAAAGAAAAAAAGGTAAAAACAGGGTTAAAAAGAGTAATTTTTTAGCCAATTGAAAAAGTCTAAATCAGTTCACTAAAATAACTTATTCACCGTCAACAAAAAAATCGTTTTTAAATCCTATAAGATATAAGGTATTCTTGGCACGTGTAACCGCGGTGTATAACCACCTACAATATTCCTTATCCATTCCGTTGGGCATGTAGGGTTGTTCCACAAATACGGTATTCCACTGTCCGCCTTGGGATTTGTGGCAGGTAATGGCATAGGAGAACTTGACCTGCAACGCATTAAAATACCTATTGTTTTTAACCCCAAGAAACCGCTTGTATTTTGATTTTTCATGGGCATAATCCTTGGAGACTTCTTGGTACAGTCGATTTCCATCCTCATAGGATAAGGATGGGGTTTCAGCAGTAACGGTATCCAACAACAAAACCGTTTCAAAAGGTTTCTGGTTGGGATAGTCTACCATTTGAACCTTGACTTCGGCAAATTTAAAACCGTAGAGTTCCTTTATGGCAAAGAGTTCCAAGATTTCTATAATATCCCCATTGGCAATAAACCCGGCTTCTGAAGTGGTTTTTAACCAAAAATAATTGTTCTTCACTACCATCATATAATCCCCAACGGCAATTTCATTGTCCAAAAACAAGATACGTTGCCTTATGTTCTCATTGTAGAGGTTGGCCCTTTTGTTGGACCGTACAATGATGGCCGTATCCTCTTTTCCGTTGGTGGCATAAGAATCATCAATAGCCCCTTGGATTTCATGACCATCGATCAAACGGACAATATCTGAAAATCCACTTAAATTAAACTTAAAATCATCAAAATAACCAGATTGTAGCTGTTCCCTTAAATTGGTGGCGTTGAATAAAATGCCCGATTCATCTACTTGCCTCATGACCTGGTTCAATTCCACCTGTATCACGTCCTTATTGTAATGTAGCTCCAACGTATTGGCGTTCAAGGCTGGACTTAAATCCAGTTTTACCGGTGGTAATTGTGCAGTATCTCCCACCAAGAGTAATTTACATTGATGGCCCGTATATACAAATTGTATCAAATCATCCAAAAGGGATCCATTTTCAAACAATTTGGAATCCGATGGGGCATCTGGTATCATAGAAGCTTCATCAACAATAAAAATGGTATTTCTATGCTTATTGGGCGCGAGTACAAATTGGACACCACCACCCGACTGTTTTTTTGGAAAATAGATCTTTCTGTGGATGGTATAGGCCAAAGTGTTCGCGTAACTGGACATGACCTTGGCCGCCCTCCCCGTAGGCGCCATAAGCACCGCTTTGGTCTTGGCGTGCCATAATTGCTTGACCAAGTTCCCCACAATGGTCGTTTTTCCAGTACCGGCATATCCTTTTAACAGAAACAGACTATCCGTTGTAGAAGCCAAAACAAATTCACTGAGCCCGGCCAAGGTTTGCTCTTGCAAAACCGTAGGGCTATGCGGAAATTTATCCAATAAGATACGTTGAAAATCCTTGGGTTTAAGGTCGCTCATGACCCCTCAAATATAGGCATCATTTTTAAGGCAAAAACTTTCGTGATTAAAAAAAAATTGTAGATTTGTGAATAACCACTAAATCTAATTAACACTTATAAAATGAAGACCGTTATACAAATTGTACTTTGGATTGTATGTATAGTTTTAGGCTATCTCATCTTTAGATCTGTAAATGCGCCCATAGAGTTCAACAAGGTTCGCCAAGAACGTTTCTCTGCGGTTATTTCTAAGTTGAAGGATGTTAGAAACTCACAAGAAGCATACAAGACCGTAAATGGTAAATATGCCAAGAACTTCAATAGTTTGGTAAAGTTTGTGGACACGGGCAGTTATGTAATCACCCAACAGCGTGATTCTTCGTTTATGAGGTATGACAAAGTGTATCAAATTGAACTTCAAAAAGATACTGTCATCATCGATACCTTAGGATTCGTTAAGGTAAAGGATTCTTTATTTAAAAATGATGATCGCTACAAGAGCATGATGGAAGTGCCATATGCCCAGAATGGGGAAAAGTTTACCATGGATGCCGGAACCATAGACAAAAGTGGATATCGCGCCCCGGTATTTGAGGCAAAGATTAAAAAAGACGCTATACTGTACGATCAACCCAAGGATTTACTTGCCAAAGAAAATTCCTATAATAGCGTAGAAGAGGTAAATGGAAATGAAATTAAGGTTGGTTCCATGACGGAAGTAAGTACCAACGGCAACTGGCCTCCTATTTATGACAGAAAAGGAGACAAATAAGGTTAAGGTACGGACCGTATCCGATAATTTTAAGAAGTTGTCCATTCAAGTTAGCTTGAATGGACTTTCTTTTTTTGTTTTAGACACCATTACCCAAGAGGTTTTATTGGCAGATGGGGAACACTTTGAAACCACTGCTTCCCCCTATCATCTACTAAAAACCTTAAAGACCGTTCTAAAGCGGCATGACCTTGTAGAAAAAACATTTAGTGAGGTAGCGGTAACACATACAAACGATATGTTTTCTTTAGTGCCAAAATCACTTTTTGAGCCTAATGAAATGGCCAACTATCTTAAATTTAACACCAAGCTTTTGGCCAATGACGAGATTGCGTTCGACGAACTTAAAAATCAAGATATCGTTATTGTGTATGTACCGTTTACCAACATCAACAACTATATTTTTGAACGTTTTGGGGAATTCGAGTACAACCACCAAACTACTTTGGTGTTACAAACCGTGTTCAATCAAAAGAACACAACAGAAGAGGTTTGCTATGTCCATGTTAGCGGCAATACCATGCAGTTGACAGCCTTGGATGGTAAAAAGTTAGTACTATACAACCAATTCCATTATCAAACCAAAGAAGACTTTTTATATTATATCCTATTTACATACGAACAATTGAACTTGGATACGGAACGTTGTAGGCTGTTGTTTTTTGGTGCAGTTGATGAGAACGATCCCACCTATCAACTTTGTTACCAATACATCAAACATATTGCGGTATTTGAGCCGTTGAACGCATTGGTAGCCCAGGGCAAAAATGGAGAAGACACTATTGATTTAAGTCTTCTAAGCAGTCGATTATGAGGATTATTTCTGGCAAGTTAAAAGGAAAGCGTCTTACCGCCCCAAAAAAACTCCCCGTTAGGCCAACTACGGATATGGCGAAAGAAGGTCTTTTCAATATTCTCAACAACCGCTATTACTTTGAACATATCGATGTCTTGGACCTATTCTCTGGGACGGGAAACATAAGTTTTGAATTCGCTTCCAGAAATTCACGCTCTGTAAAGGCAGTGGACGCCCATGCGTCGTGCATAGCCTATATCTCTAAAACAGCTAAAACCCTGGATCTGGACATAGCTACCGTTAAAGCGGATGTTTTTATGTTTCTCTCCAAGGCCCAAGGAAAATTTGATGTTATTTTTGCCGATCCGCCCTATGACTTTAGCGAAGAACAATTGTCCAGCATCGTAAATTTAGTATTTACTGGAGATTTTCTTTCCAAAGAAGGGGTTTTGATTTTGGAACATGCTTCCCATAAAAGCCTCGCAGAATTGCCCTATTTCCAAGAAAAACGTAAGTATGGGAGTAGTATTTTTAGTTTTTTCTCCGTTTCCTGAATATTGGGCAAACCACATACTGATCAGTAGGATATATCGTTCTGTTAGGAAAACCTATTCTTTTTACTATGAAATATCTAAAGTATCTTTTCTTTTTTAGCTTGACCTTAGCTGTCGTATCCTGTTCTGACGATGCAAATGACAATCCAGAGCTTAGGACCGAATCTTTAGTTGGAACTTGGTCAATGATTTCTCTAGAAGCAGAAACAACCTCAGCGGGCGAAGTATTGACCATCCCATTTAACAGTGTAGCGCAGACAGTCGGAAGCAATTTTGATTTAACAGTCGTGTTTACTGAATCTGATTATACAGCTGTAGGTAGCTACGATGTTTCAATAACGGGCACCTTGAACGGACTTCCCATTGACCCGGTAGAAGAGACCGTTTCCTTAGAACAAGAATCGGGCACCTATTCTATTGTTAACAACGAAATCATCTTTGAGGATATATTTTTGATTGTGGATGACCTACCTGAAGATGGTCCTGACCTGAGTGTTGATATCGATTCTTCAATAGATGCTAGTGGTAATTTGGTTGTCGTTCAGGCTATAGAAGCTACTGTTATGGAAGAAGGAAATCCAATTCCATTTACCACCACCATAAATGCCACCAGCATTTTTACCAGGGTTGAGTAATACAATCCAGTAAGGAAATAACAAAAAAGGTCGTCTAGAAAGTTATTTCTAGACGACCTTTTTTTTTTCTATTTTTCTTATTTGGTTCCTCTTTTTTATTTTAAAAGCAGGCCATAAGCCGGATTCTGTTTTCACTAGGTGAACCCTTATCATTTATCTGGACTTTTGGTTACCCAAAAGCTCTAACCGCCTACCCTCCAGCTTGGACGTGCCGCCCTTTAACACTGGTTTACATGACGTTTCACCGCATAGAGTTTACCTGATTTCACTACAGCCTAACTGTACTTCCTTTCTGTTGCACTTGTCCGCTCCCGAAAGCATTCGGGATGACGGGCGTTACCCGCTATGCTGCACTACGGTGCCCGGACTTTCCTCATCCCAAATGCATGGGATGCGATAAGGTGGCCTGCTATGGCAAAGGTACTCCAATAATTGTTGATAAAAAGTGGATGTGTTGTTCTACAGGATAACGCCAACCCCGAGCGTATTTTTATATTTGTAGGTATTCAAAAAAAAGCACCTTGGAACCTTTTGTAGTATCGGCCAGAAAATATCGCCCCCAGACATTTAAAGATGTCGTAGGGCAACAGGCCATTACGGACACCTTGGAAAATGCCATTGCCCACAACCATTTGGCGCAAGCACTTCTTTTTTGCGGCCCGCGGGGTGTTGGAAAAACGACTTGTGCGCGCATACTGGCAAAAAAGATCAATGAGGATGGGAATGAGACAGGGAATGAGGACTTTGCGTTCAATATTTTTGAATTGGATGCTGCATCCAACAATTCCGTGGATGATATACGCAGTTTAACGGACCAAGTCCGTATACCACCACAAGTAGGTAAATACAAAGTGTATATTATTGATGAGGTACACATGCTCTCCCAAGCGGCATTCAACGCATTTTTAAAAACCTTGGAGGAGCCGCCCAAGCACGCTATT
Source organism: uncultured Croceitalea sp. (assembly GCA_937959125.1). GTDB lineage: Bacteria > Bacteroidota > Bacteroidia > Flavobacteriales > Flavobacteriaceae > Croceitalea. Next base: position 31,143 of record CALGQU010000120.1, on the reverse strand, counting down.
TTTATACTGGCCACTACGGAAAAACACAAGATTATCCCAACCATCTTATCCAGATGCCAAATTTTTGATTTTAAAAGGATTACCGTTAAAGACGCGGCCAACTATCTAAAGTATATCGCGGAAGAACAAGGGATTGATGCTGAGGATGATGCGCTTCATATTATTGCCCAAAAGGCCGATGGGGCCATGCGTGATGCCCTTTCCATTTTTGATAGGGTCGTCAGTTTTTCCGGTAAAAACTTGAGCAGAAAAGCGGTCACGGAAAACTTGAACGTTTTAGACCACGATACCTTTTTTAAAACCACAAAACTGTTACTGGAAAATAACATCCCAGAGTTGTTACTCCTTTTCAATACAACTTTAGCTTTGGGTTTTGATGGCCAACATTTTATTAGCGGATTGGCATCTCACTTTAGGGATCTTATGGTCTGCCAACACCAAGAAACCATTTCCTTGTTGGAAGTAGGGGAAGCTACGCAAAAACAGTATTTGGAGCAATCTAAGGAAACCGACAAGACTTTTTTATTAAAGGCATTGGAATTGGCCAATACCTGCGACCTTAATTACAAGCAAAGCAAAAACCAGCGTTTGCTCGTTGAGCTTTGCCTCATGAAATTGGCTTCCCTAAATTTTGACGCTGAAAAAAAAAAGGATGATTTTATAGTCCCCGCAACCTATTACAGAAACCAGCCTTTTACCAAAGCCCCCGAAAAAAAGTTCTCGATAACCGAGGAAATACTTCAAAGTCCGGCAAAAAAAGAAAATGCTCCAGTATCCATAGGCCACGAGGAGTCAAAAAATCCGAACCAAAACCAAGAAACTGCCCCCAATACCGTCCAGTCCCTAGCCCCGGAAAAACAAATAGAAAGTAGTACCGCTACCGTACCCTCAGAGAAAAAAGAACGTCCTGTAAAAATTGATTTAAAAAATGCCTCCAATAGAGTATCCGGACTTTCCATTTCTAGCATAAAAGCCAAAAAGGAACATGAAAATGCCAAGGTGGACACGGATAAAACGGTTACCCTTCCTACCCAGGCTTTTGAGGAAAAGGATATGCAGTCCTATTGGGATGAATTTGTAAAAAAACTGGATGCTAAAGGCAAAAAAATCTTGGCTGCCAACCTACAGTCCGATGTTCCAACCTTAAAGGACGAAACCACTATCTGTATTGAACTTGCCAATTCTACCATGAAAAAAGAGGTAGAACGGGAACAGAGCTTAATGCTTAACTTTTTAAAGGAAAAATTACAGAATTACGATATTACCCTTCAAATTACCGTCAACGAAGCGCAGAACAAAAAATATGCTTTTACGGCAGAGGAGAAATATGAAAAATTGAAAGAAAAAAACCCGGCAATCGACCTATTAAGAAAAGAGTTCGACTTAGACCTTTGATGCGGAAAAAAACTTGACCCGCACGGCGTACATCAACATCACGATAGCCAAAATCAAAGTACCCAGTGCTTCCCTGCCCCGTTCTACGTTAACAATATCGCCCTCACCAATGGTTACCCCTTCAAAAGCATCTGGCCAATTGTAAATACTGTAACCCAGATAAAAACCAAATAAAAACAAGGCCCATAGAAATTTAAGCCGGTCAAATGTAAAGAGGAGAGATGCCAAGGCACCCATTCCATAGATGGCATACCATTTCATGGAATCTGGATCGTTATACTGGACGGCCGCACCCCATAAAAAAAGCAGTGCAAAGAGAAAGGCTAAAATTTTAAAGAAAAGTTTCATTAGTCGTTGTTTACTATTTTTTTCAAAATACGAAAAACATCGGTTGCCAAGACCTGATTTTTATCAGGTGTGTTCTTTGCATCCGTTATCAATATAGGCCAATCTTCCTTATTTTCCGGTTTTCGGCCATGGGATCCCTTGACCAGCTCTGCTTTAAGGGGTATCACATCCATCACCGTTCTAAAGCCCAATTTCTTTTTAAGTAATTTCCATAAAATCTTAGGGACTACCCATTTGTCTTTTGGGTCGGTAAACATTTCAACAGGATCATATCCTGGTTTTTTATGGATATCCACCATTCTGGCATAGTCCGGGGCTTTGTCATCATCCAACCAAAAATAATAGGTAAACCAGGAACGTTCATCGGCTATAGCAATGAGATCTCCCGTCCTATCATGATTTAAATGGGCATCCGTTATTTCATCTCCATCAAGCACTTGCTCCACACCGGTAACATTTTGTAGTAATTTCTTGATGTCTTCCTTTACGGTTTTATCGTTCAAATAAATGTGGCATACTTGGTGGTCCGCTACTGCAAAGGCTTGACTAGCTCCTGCATCCAACAACTCCAATCCCCGTTCTATACGGATGGTTATATTTCCATTTTTACGTAGCTCCCTATTCAAATGGATAGGACGGTTTACATTGGTAATTCCGTATTCGGATAATAAAACTACGGAAGCGTCCTTTTCCTTATAATAGTTCACCAATTGCTCCACGACCTTATCGATTTCCTCAAGGTCTTTTCCAATTTTATTGTAATCCAAACCATGACGCTGGATATTGTAATCCAGATGTGGCAAGTATATAAGTGTTAAGGTGGGGTCATGCAGCTGATCCGTCTTTATGGAGGCGTCCGCAATCCATTGACTGGATTTTATGGAGGTTTTGGGTCCCCAAAAATGGAACAATGGAAAAGTTCCCAATTCCTTTTGCAAGCTATCCCTTAGTTGGGGCGGATAGGAATACACATCGGGTATTTTTCTTCCATCCGCCAAATAATTGGGCCTTGGCGTTACGCTAAAATCCGCACTGGAATACATATTGTACCACCAAAACATATTTGCGCAGCTAAACCCCTTATTTTCCGCTTTTAAGACATCCCAAAGTTTGGGGGTTTCTACCAGTTTATTGGACTGCCTCCAGAACTTTACTTCACATTCTTCCTTAAAATACCATCCATTTCCCACAATACCATGTTTACTGGGCCATTCCCCCGTAAGATAGGTAGATTGTGCAGTACAGGTCACTGCCGGGATAACAGGTTCCACATACGTATGATTCCCAGAAGTCAAAAACGATTGTATAAAGGGCGTATGCACCCCAATAAGTCTTTTGGTAAGGCCTACAACATTGATGACAACGGTTTTTCTCATGCAAGTTTGTTTTTAAACCAATTGATTTCCCGAATGATAGATGCGGAAAGCTCTAACTTTAAATCGGACGGAAGCACCTCCCAAGTATAGGTTTCAATCTCTAAATGGTTGGATACCCGATTCTTTTTTAAATAGGCAATCACTTTTAAAATATGATCCTGGGTGGAATATAACTTTCCAAATTGTTCCAGAAAAATTGGTACATGAAAATGTGCCCGTAGTTCCTTGAACGATTTTTTTTCTTGTAAGACTTCCGGTAAATCTGGATAGGTAAGGACAGCTCCATTTTTTAAGGTAGTGACTTGATGTAAATAAGTAGGCTCATTGAACTGCGCTAAAGCGGTCCAAATATCTTCCATATTTTCTTGGTTGCCCAATATTTTTAGGGCGGCACTTACCTGTACCTTACCCATCTTTATTCCGTTCTCTTTAAATTTTGAAAAGGTATGTTCCGGTTCTTCAAACGCAAGGGAAAAATGGCATACATCATAACATACCGTAAGATATCGCTTTATGGTTTCCTCGGCTTTTTCCAAATCCACACCATAGCCAGCAAACAACGGGAGTCCTTGGGGTATGAGATACTTTTCAAAAAAAAGAAGGACCTCATCACTATTTTCCAAAAGGCCATCCGGTTCCGGTTCAATATCCAAATGCAAATACTTACCAGAGGTTTGTTCTATATCATACAGTTGCATGGCCACTTCCAATAGTTGCCGCGCCCCTTTTTCCATGGCCTCATGCTTATCGTCTTCTGTTTTATGCCAATGCTTATAACTAATAGGGGACGTAGATATTCCGCCATCAATCCCATCCGGCAATAAGGTCTCTAACTGTCTGAACATCCGTTGGGTGTATTCCAATCGTGCCGTGGTTGTCCAATCTGGTGCATGCACATTATCCTTTACCCGCTCATTATGAAAATTACCATAAGGAAAGCCATTCATGGTAAAAACGTACAGGTCATTTGCCTGCAACCATTCCTTAAAAACGGATAGATTGTCACCTTGGTCCAATTCCAAACTTGCGATATTGGATAAACGAAGCCCAAGTCCAAACGCGTTGTTTTCAGAAACGGATTGTTTAATACGGGGCACATAGGCTTTGAGACTGTCAAAGGTCGTCTTCCAATTCTCCCCAGGATGTATATTGGTGCAATAGGTAAGATGTGCCACGTTTTCTAACCACATCTATACCGTAACTTTTTTAGGTGCCGCCATAAGTGTAATGGCTTCCTCCATTTTTGTATAATCTATTTGGTGAACATCTTTTTTAGTACCAATGGCAGTAATAAGGGTTATGGTCAATTCGCCACCAAGGTGCTCCCTAAACTCTTCAATTCCTTTTAAAAGTTCGCTTATGTCATCTACGTCATCCACTGGTAATCGCATATCAAAGCCAATATCTATCAGTGTTTTCAAGACGTGGTTTTTGGTAGATTCATCAATAAAACCAATAAGGTACGCATAGGTCACATCCAATCCTATGCCAATGGCAACTGCTTCACCATGTCTTAGCCCATAGTTGGTCATTTGCTCCAACTTATGTGCGGCCCAGTGTCCAAAATCCAAAGGTCTGGAAGAGCCGCTTTCAAACGGGTCCCCACCCTGTCCAATATGGTGCATATGTAATTCCGCGCATCTATAAATAAGATGTGCCATTGGCTCCATATCACGTTGCGCTAATTTTTGGGTGTTATTACTTATAAAATTATAAAATGGGGCATCTTTTATCAAGGCAACTTTTACGGCTTCCGCTATCCCGGATATCCAATCCCTTTGTTCCAGGGTCCTTAGAAAAGCAGCATCATTGATAATGGCATAAGGTGGGGCAAAGGTTCCTAGAAAGTTTTTCTTGGATAAAATATTGATTCCGTTCTTTACCCCAACCGCAGCATCGTTCTGCGCCAAAACCGTGGTAGGAACACGAATTAGACGTACCCCCCTATGGGCCGTGGCCGCGGCATAACCGGCCATATCAATGACCGCACCACCTCCAATGGCAATAACAAAAGAATGTCTGCAAATGGCATAATCACTTATCGCTTGGAGCACCTTGTACGCTTCCGCATCGCCATCCTTGGACAACTCCCCACCAGCTACCGGTAAAATAAAACTACATTGAAGATTTTCATTGTGGTGTTTGCAATACGTTTGAATATCCTCTTTTAATGTCGGGTGTGCCAACAGTACATTTTCATCAATGACAAAAAGAAGTTTCGCACCATTCTTTTGGGTACTTTTTTGGATGGTATCTACCAAAAGGATGTTGTTTTCATCAAACAAATTTTCCGTAAAATGGAGCTGATACCTGTAAGGCACGTTGAACTCTTGTGTAATGGAAGGCCTATCGGTCATACATATTGATTAAGTTACCGCAAAAATCTTGGCTAACGCAATGGATAAAGGTAAAAATAATAGTATACCCAATGCATAGCCTAAATTTACATGTGCGACCGCCATTGCCGCATCTAAAACCACTATGGAGATTACCCCTGCCTTTACCGCTTTTTTAATGTTCAGCGGAACGTTGTCTTTATATGCCCTGTAAAGGGGCAAAAGCACCATTCCAGCGAACAAAACTAAAAATGGCAATTGATACAAAAAAGGCATCGCCGTTTGTTGGTTCATTAAACTAACGTAAAAAACAACAAATACATATAAAATCCCCGCCAATAGAATGTTGCCCTTATTCTTTCCATGTACTTCACCTTGACTGATCATGGTAATAGCGAATATAAAGATAATGGGAACCAGACAATACGGCCATTGCTCCCAACTTTGAAGGTAGGCAATTCCTAAAAGTAGGTTGATTCCTCTACAGATCCCCATATTCAAGGGTCCAAAAAAGCTATGGTGTTTTGCGTATTTGTCGTATGATAAAATGGCCAGAGCGAGTAGCCCAGCCGTTATACCCGTGTAATTGTTCACAGCATAGGCTCCCAAAATTCCTAAAACCAAAAGTAGCAAACCAAAAAACTTGGCATGGCTCAACGGAACAACACCGCTAGGAATGGGACGTTCCGGTCGCTCCGTGGTATCAATGGCAACATCAAAAACATCGTTCATCACTACCCCTCCCGCATATAGCAATACGGATGCGAGTACCAGTAATACGACGTCCAAGGAAAACTTGAAATCAACATCCCAAAAAACCGCACGTGAAGTACTAATACCGGCAATTGCCAGACCTGCCAAAACATCTGCAGCCGCCGTAGGCAAATTGGCAGGTCTGCATAACTGCAAGTATCCCTTAAGCTTTTTTTGCATTAAACAATTTTGTCATTGTCTACTTTAGGTTCTTGTCCCCGTAATACACTATTCTCATTGAAAAGTTCCCTTTGGTCTATTCCTTTGGCATTGTTCCAATGTTCTTCCTTCATTTTTCCCGACTTTCCAAAGGTATCCAAAGCATTTTGATAACAGGTTTTGACAACGTCTTCTTTTGCAATACCCCTTCTAAGCATTAAACCTGCTGTTTTTGGGACAGCCAGAGGGTCACTAACACCCCAATCCGCAGAACTATCTACAATGATGTTGGTACTCCCAAATTTCTTGACCACTTCTGCCATACGTTCATTCCCCATTTTTGTTTTTGGGTATATAGTAAAAGCGGCTATAAAACCCCTATCCAGCACATCTTTGACCGTCTCCTCATTATTATGGTCGATTACCACCATACTGGGATCCAGACCGTGTTCCAAGCAGACTTCCATACTTCTAATAGTACCCGCTTTTTTATCGCGATGTGGTGTATGTACCTGTACCATCATATTAAAAGCCTTGGCCAACTCCAATTGTTCCCTAAAATACTTATCCTCAGCAGGGGTTTGATCATCATACCCGATCTCACCAACGGCAACCACGTTTTCTTTATGTAAATACAAAGGTAAAAGCTCCATAACCTGTTCTGCCAGGGCTTCATTGTTGGCCTCTTTGGAATTTAAACCAATGGTACAATAATGTTTTATACCAAATTGACTGGCCCTAAAGGGTTCCCAACCCACCAAACTACTAAAGTAATCTTGAAACGAACCTACCTGTGTCCTTGGCTGTCCTAACCAAAATGAAGGTTCTATAACAGCGACCACACCGGCTTGTGCCATGGCCTCATAGTCATCGGTGGTCCTAGAGGTCATATGTACGTGAGGATCTATAAATTGTAACTTTTCTTCCATATTAATTTTTAAGGTTTTTCCACGTTAAGGTTCCTGTCTTAACGGCATCTATAAATTCTGGCTTGAGTTCTAGCAATTCTTTGGCTACAGCTAGTTTGGAGTGCCAACATACCAAGGTTCCCGCTTTGACCTCAATAGGATCTTCACTTAACAATAGGCGCTTTATGTCATTCACCAAAGCACCTTCCAAAAAATTGGATACGGGACGCCAGAAGTCCGGATCTATGGTTCTGGAGGCTGCCCAACGCTCATGGGCATAGTCTGATATAATTCTTGTCAATTCTTTGTTCGCACGTTCATCTATAGCTTCAATATCCCCTAAATTCCGTTGCATGAAAGCCGCTTTAAGGTACATTTGGTTCCATTGTTGATCGTTAAAATAGGCCGCTGGGTATGGGTTTTTTAAAGCGATGGCATCAAAAACGGTAGCAATATTGGTGCGCAAGGCCTCTACCCCGGCAAAAAGATAATCTTCTGGATTAGGAAGTAGCATTAGAAACTTTAAAAAAGTCTCCAATTCACCTGTGTCCGCAATCTGGATTAAATTCTGGACTTTCTCCTTAAAGACATTTCCATTGGTAGCAAGCACTTTACCTAAAAGATAAATTCTTGCCATAGCCAACAAAGAGGCTCTTTTTTCTATCAAATAGCTTTTTAAGGCGGCATCGCTTAATTTGATATCCTCCAAAGCAGTGCCGGAAAACTTTGTTGTGCATAGACTATATGTCAAATACAATTCCCTAGCGGAAGATTTTTCCAAAATCAGGTCCAAACGCTCCTTAAGCCATTGATAAGCCAATTTTTCTGAACGTAATTCAAGAATTGGAGCCAAGTATTTCCAAGAATCCTTTTGCATTTTTTAGCCTATGGCATTAAGGTATGTTATTTTCCGTAACAAAGATAACTATCAGATGGTTGGATTATTATATTTTACCGCAATACTTAATATCTTTACCACCGTCAAATACTGCAACTATGCTTGGTTTAAAACTACCCACAGATCCTAGATGGGTCAATATCGTTGAAAAGAATATTGAAGAGATCTTGACCGATCATGCGTACTGTGAGCAGAAAGCGGCCAGTACTGCCATATCCCTGATTATTGGGTTTCCGGAAAAATCGGACTTGGTGAAAGAGATGACGGCCTTGGCACGCGAAGAAATGGGCCATTTTAATATGGTTCATGATAACATCCTTAAAAGGGGTTGGACCCTAGGTAGGGAACGCAAGGATGAATACGTATTGCATCTCCTAAAATTTTTCCCCAAGGGCGGGAGCAGGGATACGCATTTGGTCCATAGACTTTTGTATGCGGCCTTGATCGAGGCGAGAAGCTGTGAACGCTTTCGGCTATTGTCGGAAAATATTGCCGATAAGGAACTTGCGGAATTTTACCGTAAATTAATGGTGAGCGAAGCCAACCATTATATCATGTTTTTACAGTTTGCCCGTAAATATGGGGAGCGGGAAATTGTTGATCAAAAATGGCAGGAGCTATTGGACTATGAAGCGCAAATCATGAAGGATTTAGGTAAAAAAGAAACCATACACGGCTAATACTAGCCGTCCAATTTTCTTCTGTAATACTCGTAGATGGCGTATTGCGACCTTACTTTAGGTTGGTCATCGTCCTTGTAGGCGTTATCATGTTCATCTGAAAACACCCTTGCTTTTATGTTGTCTTTCCAAGAAATTTCAAAGGTGTCCAACAATTCTTGTCTTACCTCTTCGTCGTACATGGGGCATCCTACCTCAACCCTATAGTCCAGGTTACGCGTCATCCAATCGGCAGAAGAGATATACACTTTTGGATTTCCATCATTACCAAAAATAAAGACCCTTGGATGTTCTAGAAATTTATCCACCACACTAATGGCCTCTATATTCTCACTCATACCTTCCACACCGGGAATCAAGCAACAGATACCCCGTATGATCATCTGTACTTTTACCCCGGCCCTACTGGCTTCATACAGTTTGTCCACCATTTTATAGGAGGTAAAACTGTTCATCTTAATTTTTACATACGCTTCCTTACCCGCTTTGGCATTGGCGATTTCTGCATCAATAAGTTTTATAAAAACGTTCTTGGTATAATGGGGAGAAACGATAAGATGCTTGTATTTGTTTATTTTGTAGGGAACATCAAAAAAGTCAAATACTTTGTTCACTTCCTTTAGAATACCATCATGTGCTGTAAATAGGGTGTAATCCGTATATATTTTGGCTGTAGACTCGTTAAAATTACCTGTACTTATAAAGCCATACCGTTTTAACTGATCACCTTCCTCACGTTCTACAAAACATACTTTGGTATGCACCTTAAGTCCTGGGATACCAAAAATCAGTCGAATACCTTCTTCTTGAAAAATATTGGCATACTTAATATTGGCCTGCTCATCAAAACGTGCCTGTAGCTCTATCTGCACCGTTACTTCCTTACCATTTTTTGCGGCATTGATCAATGCCGCTGCTACTTGGGAGTTATTGGCCAGTCTGTAAACGGTAAGCTTAATCCGCTTTACTTGTGGATCTAATGCCGCTTCCTTTAAAAAATTGATAACATAGGAATAACTTTGATACGGGGTGTAAATAAGGTAGTCCCTTACAGCTATTTGTCCTAGGATACTGCCTTCTAAATGAAAGTCCTTGACCGGTAGTGGTTTTATTTTTTTGTACTGTAGGTCTGACCTACCAAGACTTGGAAAACCCATGTAATCCCTACGGTTGTGGTATTTACCGCCCGGGATAACACTATCTGTTTCCTCTATATTCATCTTTTCCTTTAGAAATCTTAGCGTGTCCATTTTTATGCTCTTGTCATATACAAAGCGTACGGGATCACTAATTTTTCTGTGTTCTACACTTGATGAAATTTTATCGATAAAACTTTTACTCAAATCATTGTCCATATCCAACTCTGCATCCCTCGTGATTTTGATCATATGGGCAGAAACATCCTGAAAATCGAACATGGTGAAAATTTGTCCCATACAGTACCGGATAACATCATCAACCATCATGATGTAATTCTTACCATCTTCTTCTGGAAGGACAACAAATCGATTCAAGCGTTTAGGAATCTCTATCAGCGCATATTGGTTACGGTCTATTTCATTTCCCTTTAGCAATAGTTTGACGGCCAAATAGGCTGCCGTATCCTTTAAGGTGGGAAATTCATGAAGATTGTTTAAAATGATAGTGAGTAATTCTGGGTTGACCTTCCTTGAAAAGTAATCCCTAACAAAGGCCTCTTGATGTGGCTCTACTTGGGTTTCGTCAATAATAAAAATCTGTTCCGTAGCAAGTTCCCGTTGTATGGATTCCAATATGCGTCCACTTTTGGCTTGCAGCTGGATGACATTTTTAGTGATTTCCTCCAACAGATCCTTCGCTTTTTCCCCACCAAGTACGCTTTTTCCGGATTTCCCCGCATCTACGATACGCTTTACCGTTGCGTAGCGAACTTTAAAAAACTCGTCCAGATTGTTACTGAAAATCCCTAAAAACCGGAGTCGTTCAATAAGTGGCACGTCCTTATCCGCGCTTTCTTGTAGCACACGATCATTAAAATGGAGCCAACTGATCTCCCTATTGATATATTCGTTATTGGGTCTTGTCATTATTATCTTAGGTCTCTTGGAAAAATGGTTGTTGTCCTCCCGCCTTTGGCAATATCTTTCCATTGGTTTACAGCGAATTGTATGCTTGTTAAGCCTGCCGTGGGAACGTTCTCAATATAGGTATCTCCCAGCGTATTTACAAGCGATGTAAACGCATAATTATGACCAAAAACCATAACGGTTTCAAAAGCTTCGTTCAGGTTCTTTAAAAAATGTAAGACTTGCTCCCCAGAGAAATCATATAAGGCGTTGTCTATCTTGAATAGCTTTAAATCATGCTCCAAATTTCGTGAAAAAATCACGGCCGTATGCAATGCCCTGTTGGAAGGGCTGGAGTATATAAAATCAATCGTATGGTTTAATTTTTTTAACGCTCCGGAAACCCTATGGGCATCTTCAATACCCCTTTCTTTTAAAGGTCTGTCCTTATCGTTGACATCATAGTCCCAAGAGGATTTACCGTGTCTTACAAATAGTATCGTCTTCATAAGTCCTTAGGGCTGTAAGCGTTCTATTTTCCAATTGTAATCTTCCTGTAGGGTATATCGTATTCGATCATGTAGTCGATTGGGCCTTCCTTGCCAAAACTCAATGGATTGCGGTTTCACTAAATACCCTCCCCAATTTTTGGGTCGTAGAATTTCTTTGTCTTTATATTCTTCTTCCAGTTGTTTTAAACGGGTTTCCAAACGTTCCCTGTTGGGGACCACTTCACTTTGGTTGGAAGCTAGAGCGCCCAATTTACTTCCATTCGGCCTGGACTCAAAGTAACCATCGGATAGATTTGGGGCGATTTTGACCGCCATCCCTTTTATAATGACCTGCCTTTCCAAAACTGGCCAAAAAAAAGATAAACAGACGTTTCCATTCTGGGCAATGGCCTTTCCCTTTTCGCTATCATAATTGGTATAAAAAATAAAACCTTCCTGATTGAACCGTTTCATAAGCACCACCCTACTCTTGGGAAAACCGTCAAGTCCAATAGTGGATACCGTCATGGCATTGGGTTCTTCCATACCCGCTGTCTGTTCTAGCTCATAAAACCACTTTTGAAATTGTTGTAGCGGATTATCATCTATTGCCCCTTCAAGCAATTCACTCTTCTGATAAGATTTTCGGTAGTCACTTAAATCGTTTTGCATAGCCTTCCCTGTAGAATAACAAAGTTCCGGAAAAGAAAGCAGATGTAGAAATACCCGATAACAAAATTAAAGGTCAAATACTTTTCCGTCCTCGGCCAATTCTACATTCGGAAAAACCGTTATAGCTTCTTCCCTAAAAAGCTCCAAGGATTTATAGCGTGTGGAGTAATGACCTAATATCAATTGCTTTGCTTGGGCCATTTTAGCTATGGTAGCGGCTTGTTTTGCCGTAGTATGTTTGGTTTTTTGGCAGAGGCGTTCCTCGGAATCCAAAAAAGTGGATTCGTGATACAGCGTATCCACTCCAGCAATTATGGGTACGATAGCTTCATAATAAATGGTATCACTACAAAACGCATAGGACTTTGGTTTTGGGGGATCAAAGGTCAATTCTTCATTTTTAATGGTTTTTCCATCAGAAGCCTCGGCATCCTTTCCGTTCTTTATGTTGTTGAACGCGCTTTTATCGATACCGTACTTAGTGACGGCTTCTATATTGAGCGTCCGCTGCCCAAGTTTTTCAGAGAAAAGGAACCCATTGGTGTAGACCCTATGTTTTAAAGGTATGGTCCTAACGGTCACTTTTTCGTCTTCATATACTAGCTCAGTTTCCTTAGAAGTCAATTCATGGAAATAAAGGGGGTAATTGGTCCAAGAATCCCCTAGTTTCAGCAACAAAGTGATGGCCTCTTTAATCCCCTTAGGACCATGGATATGAAGTTCCTTTTCCCGCCCTAACAACCGAAAGGTGGATACCAAACCCGGCAAACCAAAAAAATGGTCCCCGTGCAGGTGGGAAATAAAAATATGGCTGATCCTGGAAAACTTGATTTTTTGCTTGCGTAACTGTACTTGGGTGCCTTCCCCACAATCTATCAGGAACATTTTACCTTTGATTTCCAACACTTGGGAAGTGGGGTTGGTCAATGCTCTTGGTGTGGCCGAATAACAGCCTAGGATTGTTAATTTCAATAGAATACAATTTCAACAAAGCCTTAAAAATACCTAAATAATCCTAGTTTAAACAATTGTAGGCTGTCAAGATTTATTTTGTTTCAATACCTTAGAAGATGATATTTAAATGTGCTAAAGGTGAAAGTCAACGTGAAAATTTTTATCGCTGCCCTAATCTATTTCATACTCCTAATCACTTTTGAGGCGTGCCAACAGTACTATTACGTGACCCGTTTTGACCTTGCGGGCAATCAAGGTGTATCCATTACGGAACTCATAAAGTCCCATGTCCTACGCTGGTTCATCTGGGGTATGCTAGCGGTACCCATGTCCTTGCATATTATAAAACGCCCCTCACGAAACTTTTCGTTTGCGCTGCTTAGCCGTTATTTCTTCATGGTCTTATGCACCTTATTACTGACCTTAGTAGCGATAAGTGTCTTCAATCTATGGTTCTATGGCAATAACCTCGCTGAATTTTATGAAGTCTTTTTATTTTTCGCTTACCAAAAAAGCGCGCTCTTCGTAAACGCCTACTTGGGATTAATCATTCTAGTTGCCTTAATCAACAATATGAAATTGCTGGATGCCAAGATTGTCGCGCTTTCAGATTTAAAAGAAGAATACCAAGATTTGCGTAAAAAAGCCCTTGCGGACACTACTCCAATCATTCAAATACGCATTGGAAAAAAACTGAAAAATGTACTGTTTTCAGAAATTATCTGGGTACAATCTGACGATTACTGCGTTCGTGTTCATACCAAACAAGGGGCATATCACCTAAGGAAATCCATGAAATCCATGGAGAAGGAACTCACCCATTGGGGTTTTTTGAGAATACACCGCAATTGTATTGTCAACAAAATGGAAATCGATACTATAGTATTTTCCCAAGACCCAAAGGTACTAATGAAGAATGGGAACAGCCTCTCCATTGCGCAAAGCCGTATACCAAAAATTAAAGCCTATCTTAAAAGCAACGGGCTTACTGCATAGATTCCCCCATTCCCTGCAATCTATGGGAACAACCTAAATCTAAGGGCTATCTTGGTTTAACCAATAGAGGGGCACCCTCTTATTCACTACTGTTTATTCAATATCAAAAAAAACAATACATGATTACTCGAGTACCATTTTATGCCTGTATACTGTTTGGTTTGGCCCTAAGCGGCCAAACGACCCAATCCTATATTTATGAACCTAGCATTGAAAACCCTTACGGCCTTCCCAACCCCAATGCTCCCAAGCAAGTTAAGGACTTTGGGCCATTGATTGGGGAATGTGACTGCGAATCCGTAAGTAGAAATGCCGATCAAACATGGGGAACACCTATTTCCATGTTATGGCGATTTAAATATGTCATGAATGGAAATGCCGTGCAGGATGAGACGTTAAAGGCTGACGGACTCCATACAGGCAGTATTAGACAGTTTAATGAGGAAACTGGAAAATGGCAAGTACATTTTTATTCCGCCGCTAAAGCCCAAAATCCACTAATGACTTGGGAGGGTACTAAAAAGGAAGAGGGTGATATTATTCTATACCGGGACAATCCATCCCCGCAAGGAACCCCAGGTTTTTACAAAATTAGTTTTTACAATATCAAGAAAACCGGATTTGATTGGCTTGGGGAATGGGTAAACCCAGAAGAGACCATTCGTTATCCATTATGGAAAATCTCATGTAAAAAAAGAGGGTAATATCATAACCCTAGATCCCGTTCAATTTCTTCCATGGAGATAATATCCTTGGCTTCTTGCAGCGTAGGCACTACATTGATTCCGTCCGGAACGTCATCATAAGCTACTTTCCCCGTTACCAGTACAAACGATTTTTTGGCATTGGTATGCCGTTCCGCCAAATCTTTGAATTCCAAAATATCATTGGCACTCAAGGTGTCAAAAGAAAATAGGTCAATGATTAAATGGTCTTGGCGGATATCAGCGTATTTTTTATTTAGATTCTCTAGAAAGCCCATCAGGGTAATATTTTCTTGGGATACGGTCGTTGTATTTTCATCTTTATCTAAAATCATACCTTCTTAATTTTTGACGCCAACAAATACAATACGGCCATACGTATGGCAACGCCGTTTTCCACCTGATGCAAAATTATGGACCGGCCGGAGTCTGCTACATCACTAGTAATCTCCACACCTCTATTTATAGGTCCGGGGTGCATGATCACGATTTCCTTGGACAATTTATCCAACAAATCTTTGGTTACCCCAAATTGTTGGGTGTATTCCCTAGTGGAAGGAAAATAGCTGATATCCATCCGTTCGTTTTGTACACGGAGCATGTTGGCAACATCACACCATTCCAATGCTTTTACCAGATTGGTTTCAACCGTGACTCCCAAGGACTGGATATGCTTTGGGATCAAGGTTTTAGGGCCGCAGACTTTTACGTTTGCCCCTTGTAATTTTAAGGCAAAAATATTGGAAAGGGCTACTCTGGAGTGCAAAATATCCCCAACGATTACCACATTTTTACCCCCTACATCCCCAAGTTTTTCCCGTATGGAATAGGAATCTAGCAAGGCTTGGGTAGGATGCTCATGCGCCCCGTCACCTGCATTTACTATGGCCGCATCAACATGTTTGGAGAGGAATATGCCCGCTCCAGGATTAGGATGGCGCATGACCACCATATCCACTTTCATAGAGAGGATATTATTGACGGTATCTATAAGGGTTTCGCCTTTCTTGACCGAGGATTGACCGGCTGAAAAATTGACCACATCGGCAGACAATCTTTTTTCCGCCAGCTCAAAGGAAAGCTTGGTCCGCGTACTATTCTCAAAAAAAATATTGGCAATGGTAATATCCCTTAGGGTGGGCACCTTCTTAATGGAACGGTTAATGACCTCCTTAAAATGGTCTGCAGTTTCAAAAATGAGGTCAATATCTTTTTTGGTAAGATATTTTATTCCCAACAAGTGGTCGACACTCAATTCACCCATAATCTACGTACTTACTAAATATACAACATCTTCCCCATCATTCTCTTCCCACATTACTTTGACTTTTTCATTGTTAATGGCATCTACTTGCCTTCCCCTATAGTTGGGCTGAATGGGCAAATGCCTACTAAAACGCCTATCGATAAGGGTTAATAATTCAATTTCCAGAGGCCTTCCAAAGGACTGTACCGCGGTTAATGCCGCACGTATACTCCTGCCCGTGTACAATACATCATCAACAAAGACCACTTTTTTATTCTCGACCAAAAAATCAATTTTGGTTTGGTTTGCCGCTAGAATCTTATCTCCTCGTCTAAAGTCATCCCTATAAAACGTAATATCCAATGATCCCAACGCAATATCTCTGATCTTGTACGTTTCCTTAAGAAGTTTCGCCAAGCGATTGGCCAAATAAATTCCTCTTGGCTGTATGCCAATTAAGACGGTATTGGAAAAATCGAGGTGGTTTTCGAGCAATTGACAAGCCAAACGATGTAAAATGATATTAATCTCTTTAGCGGAAAGCAGTACTCTTTGACCCATATGCTATGTAAACAGCTCGTTTGGATTACAAAAGTAAGGAATTCTAAAGGGATCTTCCTAAAAAAGAAAAGCCCTTGATTTTCATCAAGGGCTTTTGCCTAAACTTAAAAATGGTACGTTTACTTCTTTTTAGCGTCCGCTTCCATTTTATCTTTTAACGCCTGTAATGCAGAGTTAGCGTCCCCTAAGGTAGGAGCGGCCTCGTCTGCTGCAGCGGCCATTTTTCTTTTGGCCGTTCTCACATTACGTTCTTCTTGCTCTCTAAAGAGTGCGGTATGGCTAGCCACTACACGCTTGAAATCCTTATTGAACTCGATGATCTTAAATTCTACTTCTTCACCTTTGGTAATTTTCTTACCATCTTCCTTTTCCATATGTCTGGAAGGAATGAAACCAGTGATGTCTTCATTGAATACAACCGTAGCGCCTTTGTCTACAATATCGCTAACGGCAGCTTTGTGCACGGTACCTTCCGCAAATTCCTCGGCATACTTGTCCCAAGGGTTCTCGGTGGTTTGTTTGTGACCAAGGCTTAGTTTTCTTCCATCAACATCCAATTCAAGAACCTCAACTTCCAACGTATCGCTAACATTAACGAATTCTGATGGATGCTTGATTTTCTTGGTCCAAGAAAGGTCGGAAATATAGATCAATCCATCGATACCTTCTTCCATTTCCACAAAGACACCAAAGTTGGTAAAGTTCCTCACAATCCCTTTATGTCTGGAACCTACAGGGTATTTAGAAGTAATATCCGTCCATGGGTCTGGTGTCAATTGCTTGATACCAAGGGACATTTTACGGTCTTCCCTATCCAGGGTCAAAACTACAGCTTCTATCTCATCACCTACTTTAACAAAATCTTGGGCGGAACGTAGGTGGGTAGACCAAGACATTTCAGAAACATGGATCAAACCTTCAACACCTTCGGCAACTTCAATAAACGCACCGTAATCTGCTATAACGACTACTTTGCCTTTTACTTTATCACCAATTTTAATTTCGTCACCTAACGCATCCCATGGATGTTTCTCCAATTGTTTAAGACCTAATTGGATTCTTGATTTGTTATCGTCAAAATCAAGGATAACAACATTTAGTTTTTGATCAAGTTCCACGACCTCGTTCGGGTGGTTAATACGGCTCCAAGAAAGGTCCGTAATATGGACAAGACCATCAACACCTCCAAGATCGATAAACACACCGTAAGAAGTGATGTTTTTAACAACACCTTCCAGCACCTGGCCTTTTTCAAGCTGTCCAATGATCTCTTTCTTCTGTTCTTCAATATCAGCCTCAATAAGTGCTTTATGGGAAACTACCACATTTTTGAACTCGTGGTTGATCTTCACCACTTTGAATTCCATGGTTTTACCAACATATTGATCGTAATCTCGGATAGGCTTCACATCTATTTGGGAACCGGGCAAGAACGCTTCAATACCAAATACGTCTACGATCATACCTCCTTTGGTCCTGCATTTTACAAAACCGGTCACGATCTCTTCTTTGTCATGGGCAGCGTTCACACGATCCCAAGCCATTATGGTTCTCGCTTTTCTGTGCGAAAGCACCAATTGGCCGGTTTTATCTTCCCTAATATCGATCAATACCTCTACAGTATCACCTACTTTAAGATCTGGATTGTACCTAAACTCGTTTAAAGAGATAACCCCTTCAGACTTTGCATTGATGTCAATAATTGCCTCACGGTCCGTCATGTGAACCACTTCTCCTTTGACTACCTCTGCATCTGCGGTATCCACAAAATTCTCTGCCACTAAAGACTCAAACTCCTTTAGTTTGGTGTCATCAACACGTTCAATACCCTCTTCATACTTATCCCAATCAAAATTTTCCAAAAATTCTTGTGGATCTTGTTTTGGGGCCTCTTCTTGTTTTGGAGCTGTCTGGGCCTCTTCTTTCTGTTCTGCTACAGTTGTAGTTTCTGCAGCTTGTGTAGCTTCTGCGGTTTCTATCGCTTCAGCCGGTTTTTTTTCTTCAGCCATCTGTTTTGCTGATTATAATTTGTATTCCGTGGATGACACAAGGGTTAAACGATTACCACAGAAGTAGTTATTTTATTTATTGTCCCTTTTTCCCTTGATTATTCGTCAAAAAGGAGCGCAAAAATACAACTAAATTCCCGGATAACAAATCTTTATATGTTTTGGAAGGGACCTCTTACAGTATTCCAAAAAAAATAAGGAAAAATGTGACTTTTATGGCTATCTTGGTTTCTCAATTATAGTATAAACCAAAAAATAACAACATGAGCGTTAAAGCAAAATATCAACCCGTTTTGGACCTAGGTCAGAATTTAGGTATCAAGGACGGCGATGTATCCGAAGAAAATGGTGTATTAAAGATTAAAGGGGAGGCCAATACCCCTTATGAGAAAGATTTAATGTGGGATAAAATAAAGCAGGTTGGTGGCGAAAGCCCGTCGGACATTCAAGCGAACATAAGTGTAGGTGATGATTCCGTATACCACAGACATACCGTACAAGGTGGTGAGTCCTTAAGTAAGATAGCCAAGCACTATTATGGTGACGCTATGAAGTATACCAAGATTTTTGAAGCAAATACCAATATCTTAAACAATCCGGATGTTATCCATCCGGACCAAGTATTGGTTATCCCAAACATCTAGACCATCGGCTTTAGAAAATTCGATAAATCCACTGTTCTAAAAACAGTGGATTTTTTTTGGTATTGCCTAAGGGTACAATATGCCTAGGCCTGCCTCTAGATTGTTTACTTTTCTTTGGGTTCTTTTTGGATGACCCGTTGTGCGTAATTGTAGATTCGCTCAAATTGCTCCTTAAGACCCATATCACTATTATCAAACAGGATAGCTCCCTCCGCTTTTCTTAATGGTGATGTTTCCCTTGTGGAATCAATGGTGTCTCGTTCCTGCACATTTTTAAGGACTTCGGCATACGTTACCTTATCTCCCCGATCCAATAATTCCTTATACCTTCTATGCGCCCGGGCATCTGCACTGGCGTTCATAAAGATTTTAAGCTCTGCATCCGGAAAGACGACCGTGCCTATATCACGCCCGTCCATTACAATTCCTTTTTCTACCCCCATTTGTTGCTGGAGGCTGACCATTTTTTCCCGAACCTCCTTTATCGTAGCAATTTTGCTTACTTGCCGGGACACTTCCATAGTCCTGATCTGGCGTTCTACATTATCACCGTTTAAAAACATGTCCGATTTTCCATCAGCTTCATTGGGGGCAAATTTTAGGTGTATGGATCCAAGGTTTTCTATTACCGATGGTGCATCAAAATGCCCATCATCTACCCATTTATTTCGTAATGCAAATAAGGTAACTGCCCTATACATAGCTCCCGTGTCCACATATACATAGCCCAATGCATTTGCCAATTGCTTGGCAATGGTGCTCTTGCCGGTAGAAGAATACCCATCTATGGCTATGGTAATTTTTTTCATCGGTGCTAAAATAACCAGAAAAACCACGCTTTCCCTGACCGGAAAACGTATTTATTGCAGCTTTTTAGGATTTCTTACTTTTTGCTTGGTAATAGCAATGTCCACTACCTCGCTCATATCAGAGACATAGTGGAACGTTAAGCCTTTTAGATAGTCCTCCTTTATTTCCTGAATGTCCTTTTTATTATCCGCACAAAGGATGATTTCCTTGATTCGCGCCCTTTTGGCCGCAAGGATTTTCTCTTTAATCCCTCCTACCGGAAGTACTTTTCCCCTTAGCGTAATCTCCCCGGTCATGGCAAGGCTCTTCTTTACTTTACGCTGCGTAAACAAGGATACCAAGGAAGTTAACATGGTAATACCCGCGCTGGGGCCATCTTTTGGTGTTGCTCCTTCCGGCACGTGGATATGCACATTGTAGTTGCTAAACACCTCCGTATCAATGCCAAAAATATCCGCATTGGATTTAATATATTCCATGGCTATGGTGGCCGACTCTTTCATCACCTTTCCTAGGTTACCCGTAATGTTAAGATTTCCTTTTCCTTTACTTAAAATAGATTCTATAAAAAGAATATCCCCACCAACACTGGTCCACGCCAGACCCGTGACCACTCCGGCCACGTCATTGTTTTCATACTTGTCACGCTCCAAACGCGCGGGACCCAAGACTTTTTCTACGGTTTCGTTGGATACCTTTATTTCATATTCTTCCTCTGTTGCAATGTTTTTAGCCGCATAGCGTACCATTTTTGCCAATTGCTTTTCTAGGGATCTAACCCCGGATTCACGTGTATACCCTTCCACTATTTTTTCCAACTGCGGTTTTCCAAGTTTTAAGTCCTTGGCGGTAAGCCCATGCTCTTTCAATTGCTTGGGCAACAAATGCTTTTTACCGATCTCCACTTTTTCCTCAATGGTATATCCGGTAACGTTGATGATTTCCATTCTGTCCCTCAAGGCAGGCTGAATGCTACCTAAGTTGTTCGCCGTTGCAATGAACATTACTTTGGAGAGGTCGTAGCCCATCTCTAAAAAGTTGTCATAAAACTCATTGTTCTGCTCCGGGTCCAAGACTTCCAACATAGCAGATGATGGATCTCCTTGATGGCTACTGGAGAGCTTGTCTATTTCATCCAAGATAAAAACAGGGTTAGAGGTACCCGCTTTCTTCAAACTTTGGATAATACGACCGGGCATCGCGCCAATATACGTCTTTCGGTGCCCCCTAATTTCAGCTTCATCCCGCAGTCCACCTAAGGACATGCGCACATATTCCCTACCCAAAGCTTCTGCAACGGATTTGCCCAAAGATGTTTTCCCTACCCCTGGGGGGCCATACAAACATAAAATGGGAGATTTCATATCGTTTCGAAGCTTAAGTACCGCCAAATACTCTATTATCCTTCGTTTTACATCTTCAAGACCATAGTGGTCCCTATCCAATATTTTTTCGGCTCGCTTTAAATCAAATTTATCCTTGGAAAATTCGTTCCAAGGTAGGTTCAAGAACAAATCCAAATAGTTACGCTGTATGGAATATTCCGCCACCTGCGGGTTCATGCGCTGCATTTTGGACAATTCCTTCTCAAAATGCTCCTTAACTTTTTTAGACCATTTCTTGCCTTTGGCCTTAGCCTTCATTTCATCCACTTCCTCCTCGTAAGAGATACCCCCCAATTCTTCTTGGATGGTCTTCATTTGTTGGTGCAAGAAATACTCCCTTTGCTGTTGGTCCATATCGGAACGGACCTTGGATTGGATATCGTTTTTCAATTCCAGTTTTTGCAGCTCTACGTTCATATATTTAAGGGTAGCCAAGGCCCTTTCCTGTAAATCCGGTATTTCCAGCAAATGTTGTTTTTCCGCAACCCCCAAATTCAGGTTGGAGGATACAAAGTTGATTAGGAACGAGTTGCTCTGTATGTTTTTTATCGCAAAAGTAGCTTCACTGGGAATATTGGGATTGTCTTTAATAATTTTATAGGCCAGTTCCTTAATGGAATCTATAATGGCCAAGAACTCCGTGTCGTTTTGATCAGGTCTTGTCTCATCCGCTTCCCGGATGGTAGCGGTCATGTAAGGGTCTTCCGTTAATACCTCTGCAATTTCAAACCGTTTTTTTCCTTGTATGATTACGGTAGTATTACCATCCGGCATTTGCAATACCCTAAGGATCCTGGCTACGGTACCCAAGGTATTGATATCCTTTACTTCTGGGTTTTCCGTACCCTCGTCCTTTTGTGAGACCACACCAATGGTCTTACTGCCGTTATTGGCATCTTTAATAAGATTGATGGACTTATCCCTGCCTGCCGTTATGGGGATGACCACACCTGGAAACAATACGGTATTCTTTAAAGGCAGCACGGGAAGGGTCTCCGGCAACGCTTCATTGTTCATTTCCTCTTCATCCTCAGGCGTTAAAAGTGGTATTAATTCCGCTTCCTCATCAATTCCCTGCAAAGACATATTGTCAAAATTTGTGAATTTTACACTACCCATACCCAGTATTATCAGTCATTCTGTCATCAAAGACAGTCTATTTTAATTTTTTTTTTCGCTGCGTCAAGCATCTAGGCCCAACAATCACGGGGTACTACCCCATATATGAACCTAAAATCAATCTCATAATGCAATTCGCATGCCATCTGTTTTCCAAAAAAAATCATCAAACTGTAACAATCGTAATTTTAACTCATCTATACTACAAACAAATCAACTTTTTGAGCCACCAAAATGAACATACGGATACGTTGGTAAAAGCGTGTCTTGAAGGAAAACAAAGTGCGCAGTTGGCACTTTACAACAAGTATTACAAAGCCATGTACAACACGGCAGTACGAATTGTAAAGCACACTGCGGAAGCCGAAGACGTAATGCAGGAATCATTTTTGAACGCGTTTACAAAACTGCATACGTTTAAAGGCGAAGTTACCTTTGGGGCATGGTTAAAAAGAATTGTAATCAACAACAGTATCCATCATTACAGAAAACAACAAAAAAATAGTGTTGTACCACTGGATGATGTAATGTACAAGGTCGAAGATAATGATGGCGTTGCAAAAGACCAGAGTGGCTATGCAGAACTGAAGGCTCAAAAAGTATTGGATACCATGAAACGTTTAAAAGACAATTACAGAGTTTCTTTGACCTTACATTTAATTGAAGGGTATGATTATGAAGAAATAAGTGAAATAATGAATATTAGCTATTCAAATTGCAGGACCACAATTTCCAGGGCCAAAGAAAGCTTAAGAAAAAAATTGACGTTAACCGTTTAGTTATGAATAAAAAAGATACCATAGAAAACCTTTTTGATAGGCTCAAGGACGATTTTGATTTTGAGCAGCCGGAAAACGGCCATCAAGAACGTTTTTTAAGCAAATTGGAGCAATCCAAGGGTATAGTAGGTTTTTCCAAAAAGAAAACGTCTTGGTGGAAACCGCTATCCATTGCGGCCTCTATTGCCTTACTCTGCGTTTTAGGATTGCAGTTGTACAATAACCAACCCACTATTAAAGAGCAAGTAGTGGAATTTTCACCAGAGGTATCGGAAACGGAGTTTTACTTTGCCAGTTTGATTGAGGAACAAATCCAGGTACTGAAGAACGAGAAATCTCCTGAAAACGAGCAATTGGTAGCAGATACCCTTAAACATTTGCACAATTTAAAATTGGATTACGAGCTCCTTGAGCAAGAACTCATAAACGGTGGGGACGGCAAACTTATTTTGAATGCCATGATTACCAACTTCCAGACCAGAATTGAATTATTAAAAGAAGTACTGACCAAAATAGAAACTATAAAAACCTTAAAAAAATCAAATGATGCGAACTTTACTATATAAATGTTGTTCACTAACCCTTTTATTATCATTATCCATGACGGTAAGTGCCCATGGGAATGGACCAAAGGGAAAATACACCAAAGAAAAAACCATAAAAAAGGAGTTCAATGTAAATTCTGATGCGCTCCTAAAGGTAAAAAATAGCTATGGAAACCTTACCATAACCTCTTGGGACCAGGATAAAGTCCTTGTGGAAATATACATTAAGACCAGCGGAAATGATGAGGAAAAAGTGACCAAAAGATTAAATGAGATCGATGTAGACTTTGAAAACAGCAATACCTTGGTATCCGCAAGAACTAGATTTGGAGAGCGAAACAAGGGCTGGGGCTGGAGCTGGGGAAATAAAAGTAAAGTAAACGTGCAAGTCAATTACATTATCAAGCTTCCTATAAAGAATAGCGTAAACTTGAACAATGACTACGGACATATCTATTTAGACCGTATTGACGGACATGCTAAAATTAGCTGTGATTATGGCAAAATGGAGATTGGTGAGCTTAGGGGCCGCAACAATGAATTACGATTTGACTATACTTCCAATACCACCTTTGAATATGTAAACAGTGCCGAAATTATAGCAGACTACTCCAAATTTACCATAGAAAAAGCAGGTGATTTGCGGCTAAATGCAGATTATACCCATAGTGTGATCCGTGAAATGGATGATTTGGAATATTCCTCGGACTATGGTTCTATTGAGGTGGGCAGTGTTCAAAGCGTTTCCGGTAACGGAGATTATGTTGGGGTCAAGTTGGGCAGTGTATATGGTGATACCCGAATTACGGCAGACTATGGTTCCGTAAAAATAGACAGGCTTACCCCAGAAGCCGGGGACGTAACCCTTAAGTTGGATTATACCGGAGCCAGAATAGGATACGATCCTGCTTATAATTTCGATTTTGAAATATCTACGGAATATGCCGGAGTAAGTGGAAAGGACGATTTTGTATTGAATATTAGTAAGGAGAAATCGAGCGATAGATACTATAGCGGCTATAGGGGACAAGAAAATTCTGGGAATACCATATCCATTACCAGTGATTATGGCAATGTAAAATTTGAAAAGAAATAACCAATTATCATTACTAATAACCTAGTGTATTGTGCTGGGTATCTAAAAAATCAATCATGAAAAAAATAGCAACACTTAGTTTCGTATTATTATTTACAATCGCCGCTGCGGCACAATGGGGGAAACGCATTAAAGGAAACGGGAAAACCGTAACCATAGAACGCTCCGTTGGCGATTATGACGGCATATCGGTTTCTGGCTGGTTCGACGTAAAACTCGTTGATGGAAAAGAAGGGGAATTGACCCTCAAAGGAGAAGAAAATCTGTTGGAATATATAAAAACGGAGGTGAAAGATGGTAAACTTATCATTAAAACGGCCAAAGGGGTCAACCTAAAACCTTCCAATTGGAATTCCGGCATATATGTGACCGTACCTGTAGAATCCGTGGATTTGGTTGCCCTATCAGGTTCTGGGGACATTGTTTCCGATACTACCATAAAGTCGTCCAAGTTTAAAACTTCCTTATCAGGTTCTGGGGACATCACTTTGGATTTAGAGGCCAATTCAATAGATGCTTCCATGTCCGGTTCCGGAGATATCAACCTTTCAGGTTCCACAACGGATTTTGACGTTTCCATATCGGGTTCTGGGGATATCAAAGCGTATTCCTTAAAGGCAAACAATGTTACTGCTCAAGTATCCGGTTCGGCAGATATTAAGGTGACCGCTACGGACTATCTTAAAGCAAGGGTTTCTGGTTCTGGGGATATCAGTTACAAAGGAAATCCAAAGAAAATCGATACCAAGACCTCTGGTTCCGGGGATATTTCCAGTTACTAAAAATAGACCATCAAAAAACGGAAGTACCAATCAGTAAATGGTAAAAGTCGTCTAGAAAACCTATTCCAGGCGACTTTTTTATGTTTGTCTTCATAGAGACCCCGAGAATTGGTCTAAAATAGCACTAACGTATTCTTTAAAAGAAAAATAGGGTTATCCAGTGGGATAACCCTATTTTATTTATAATCGTCTTCAAATCTATTCTATTACCAATTTTTTTACTTGGGACTCTAAGCTAGTTGTGGTCATAATCACGTTATAAACACCCGGTTGTAAGGTAGAAACATCCAAGGTACAGTTATCGTTCCCTCCACCGGCATTAATTTTTTTGACCAACCTGCCCATCATGTCGTACACCGCTATCTCTTGCATACCCATATCATCCGTTTCACTCTCCATGGCGATGTCCACTTGCCCTGTTGTGGGATTGGGATACATCGTCATGGTAAACAGGTCGGAACTGCCCCTGAAGGCTGTTTGCCCCAACACACGACCGTTGACCACCACTTCCTCCATATGAAGGAAGTTGCTGCCCGACATCTGTACCCGTACGTACCTACCGTTCCTGGAAACATCGATCATCGTAGGGAAGCCCGCAGTGCCGGTTATATGGAAATCAGTGACCCCCGACTGCCCGATAGTAGCCGAAAGATCCGTGCTCGTGAAGGGTAGGTCGGAAACCAGTACATGGAAATCCGTAAGACGCTCCGAACAGCAATCCCTGCGGTTGTATATCCGTATATCGGTAATCTGCGAAAGTGACCCAAGGTCAACTTCCCACCATTCATTCTCACCGTTATTCGTATGGTTCATACTGCCAAGCTCACCGTCGTTGGCATTGGACGCAGGGAACCTACCACTCCATATGCTCGACTGTGACGAGGGTTTGCCCAAAGCTAGGTTTTCCTCAATTTGTGGACTTCCTGTTCCATTAATGAAACCAATGTTAAAGTGATAGTTCCTCCTCAAGTTCAGCAAAAGCGAAGAGCCTCGTATGGGGGCGATACCCTCTACTACACTGCCCGATGCACTACCAGGTCTACCTCCACTATACCAAATCTCATCCGCTTGGTTCCCATCAAAGGGAATTACTGAGCCCGTACCGCTATCGCTACCGTCTGCGTTTGCGTCCAAAAAGCCCACACCGATGGTTTCACCGGGGGCCAACGTAATGCGCCTTACGGTCTCCGAAAACGGAAAACTATTGCTGCCAATGCTATACTCCCCATTGGTACGTGTGGTCCCAATGGCCAATACCGTAAAATCGTTGTCCCCGTTCACCCGCACCACAAAAGGTGTTACAGGGTCTCCCAACCTGCCGGCATAGAAATCGAAATCGCCCATGTCGAACTCTTGGTCATTGCCCGTATCGTTCGTATAAACGTCACTCTCGTTCACCACTAGGTTGGATCGCCAATTGTCCAATGCACCGCCATTGTCAGAGCTGTTGCCCAGTACTACGTCGCCATCATTGGTATTGGAAGCGTTTGCCGTAACGGTTACCATATCCGTGTCCGTTTCCCCGGCTGCATCAGTAACCGTTAACGACACCGTAAAGATTCCCGGCTCATTGAATACATAGCTAGGGTCTGCTTCCGTTGACGTATCCCCGTTACCAAAATCCCATTGGTAGGATACCACTCCTTGGTCATCGGTCGATCCACTACCTATAAAGTCAACACTCAATGGAGCATCTCCCGATGTGACCGAGGCACTTGCTATTGCCGTCGGCGGTATATTTATATCAATAACTTCTTCAACAACACGGAAAGAAAGTTCTAAGGGAACTCCTAATATTGCCCCTCTACGGCCGCTTTCTTCAAAAGCTGTAGCCCGTATCATATAATCTCCGACCAATAACGCATTACCTCGATAATTGCCTCCACTATCTCCAAAAAGCGCATAGGGTGCACCACTTTCCGTTCGTGTATTTGATACGGGACCGGACAACTCCAAAAAGACACTGCCGACTATCGAAGGGTCTGTATTCGCTCGAAAATTCAAAATCTTACCCTCAATAGTTTCCAAAGTTATCTCTTGGCCATTACTTAGATTGAACAGGTCCAAGTCGGTATCCGCGTCAACCAAGGTAAATGAAACCACACCATTCGTCATAGCATCGCCTACCGTTATCCGTACCGTTGCGCTATCACTTAAACCTTCGGCATCTGTAACGGTCAGCACTACATCATATATTCCTGTATTGGTAAAAGTATGAACAGGGTCCAACAACGTACTAGTGGAACCATCTTGGAAATCCCATTGATAGGAAATGATACCTGCATCGTCCGTTGAACCAGATCCAGTGAAATCAACCGTTAAAGGATTCCCTCCTGTTATAGGTGTTGCAGCTGCTACGGCCGTTGGTGGAAGGTTTCCGCCACCAACATTGGTTATCGTAAACGTTATTTGGAGTGAACTGCCTAAAACTGCTCCATTTCCGCCCCTGCTTTCGAAGGCCGTCCCAGAAAGAATATAGGTGCCTTCCAAAAATTCCACCCCACGATAATCACCACCAGAATCACCGAACAACGCATACGGGGCGCCACTCTCTGTTCGCTCTCTCGATAAAGGACCGGATAGTTCCATAGAAACACTACCCACAACTGATGGTTCTGTATTGGCACGAATATTCAATGTCTTGCCTTGTATTAAAGAAATTGAGATTTGTTGATTATTGGAAATATCAAAAAGATCTTGGTCCGTATCGGCATCTACAAAAGTATAAGAAACAACACCCATAGTAGTTCCGGTCTGCGAATCCGAAACGGTGATACTGCTGGTGGCTTCAAGACTTCCATCCGCCGTAGTGGCGGTAATGGTCGCTTGGCCTTCAGCTATAGCCGTTACCGTACCGTTCGTGTTCACCGTGGCAATGTTATTATCACTACTGCTCCAAATAACGCTAGTATCATCGGCATTTACAGGTTGTACACTCGCCGTTAGGTTTGTGGTTTCCCCTACTTGGAGACCGGCCGTCATTGGATTGACCGTTACCCCCGTCACTGGAACAGGAACGGGACTTACATTTATTGTCGTCCTAGCCGTAAAATTACCGTCAGTGGTTCTCACTATTATCGTCGCTTGGCCTTCGGCAACTGCGGTTACCTCACCCGCGTTGTTGACCGTGGCAATATTAGTGTCGTTGCTTTCCCAGTTTACGCTGGTATCGTCCGCATTGGCAGGTGCTACGGTTGCTGTGAGGCTTGTCATTCCTCCTACCTGAAGACCAGCCGTCGTTGGATTGACCGTTACCCCCGTCACCGGAACGGGAACTGGTGTTATATTGATTGCGGCCGTAGCCGTAAAGTTGCCGTCGTTGGTTCTCACTGTTATCGTCGCTTGGCCTTCGGCAACTGCGGTTACCTCACCCGCGTTGTTGACCGTGGCAATGTTAGTGTCGCTGCTTTCCCAGCTAACACTAGTATCATCAGCGTCCTCGGGTGCTACATTGGCGGTTAAACTTGTCGTCTCTCCTACTTGCAGCCCTGCACTCGTTGGGTTCACGGTTACCCCGGTCACTGGAACAGGAATGGGACCTACATTTATTGTCGTTATAGCCGTAAAATTACCGTCAGTGGTTCTCACTGTTATCGTCGCTTGGCCTTCGGCAACTGCGGTTACCTCACCCGTGTTGTTGACCGTGGCAATGTTAGTGTCGCTGCTTTCCCAACTAATACTAGTATCATCAGCGTCCGCAGGTTGCACGTTCGCCGTTAGGTCTGTCGTTTCCCCTACTTGGAGCCTTGCACTCGTTGGATTTACCGTTATTCCTGTTACTACGACCGGAATAATGGTGCCCTCTAAGTCTGGAGATAGCACCTGTCCTGGAATAACATTCACTGGTACAATACCATTGCCATTACTAGGCTTTCTCCATCCAACTGCAAGATGATCTCCACCTCCGCCTTCTTTAACAAAAGCTTCTATATAATAGGTTTGACCAAAAACCAAAGATATAGCCACAGAACGCTGCTCCGGAAATTTATTCCATTCCCTTGAGCCAGAAAATGATGGGACGCTTGCAATTGTAACACTATTTTCCGGATTTTCGTCCGTACTTAAATTTAAACGTGATTCATCATCCCCAGAAACCCAAAAATAATACGTTCCCGTTTCGGGCGGACAAAGAAAGCCACTAACCCTCACCCCATAATTATTACCTCCATTGCTTGGTATTTCAAAAAGATTTATTTCGGAAACGGTACTTGGGTTAGTTGGAAAATTAGGTGCACTAAAAAGTGAATTAAGTTGAGTACCCGAAATACCATCATATCTTTCCATTAATATAGTTCCGCTACCTTGACAAAATTCTGAGCTATCACCTACCGTTACCGATGTAGTATCTGAAAAACCACCGTCAACGGTAGTTGCCGTAATGGTAGCCTCCCCAACGGAAATCCCTCTTATATTACCTTCATCATCAACAGTGACTACGGAAGGATTACTAGATTCCCAGCGAATTGATGGATTATCTGCGTTTACGGGGATTACGGATGCAACCAATCGCCCGGTAAGAAATTCGCCAATTGTAATCGCAGCTGGTTCAACACTAATACCTGTAACTGGGACTGGTTCAGTTTGTATGTCTTTTAATAGGATTACCCAATCTTCATTTTGTGAGTTTGGAGGGTTTCCAAGTGAAATATTTTGGCCTTCAGAGATTGTGGTTACACTACCCTGCTGTAACTCCCCTCCATTCCTTGGGTCAAACCATTGAACGCTGTAGGCACCAAGTACATTGATATCGGTAGTTCCCCCATCTGGAAGATACACCACGTAGGTATCAAATTCTTTTCCCAAACACCAACCATTGGATACCACTCCATCCAGTTGATCCATTTCATGGAAAGGGGTATTGTCCTCCAAGAATGTTCTTGCATAACGCATTTGGGACCAAAATGTCTCATAGGCACGGTAATCCTGAAAAGAAAGATCAAAGGCTTGGTTTTGGGGGCTTACCCCACTAGCAAACATTTCCATCCCTGCACCTCCGGCGGTAAAAGTCGCCCATACTACATTGGTCCTATATCTTTTCTCTTGACCGATAAGATTGTTCCGGTCGAAAGCTTCATCATAGAACATCACCCATTTATGACCGTTATCAACGGACAGCTGTTTAAATGAAGAAACAGCTCCCCTGGATATTGATGTATTACCCAACCCGCCTTGAAAGGAGGTACTGGTAAATGCCTCAACCCCCAGCATTCCTTGATAAATATTTGTATTG
Organism: uncultured Croceitalea sp.; assembly: GCA_937959125.1. Lineage (GTDB taxonomy): Bacteria > Bacteroidota > Bacteroidia > Flavobacteriales > Flavobacteriaceae > Croceitalea. Next base: position 222 of record CALGQU010000120.1, on the reverse strand, counting down.
CCGGCCGGACCGTTGTGTACGGTAACATTATCCTGATAATAGGTCAACTCCCTAATATAATTACCATAGGCGATCCTACGCTCCGTACTGATTCCGACCGCGCGAGGGGGCCTGGTACTATTACTACCCTCAGACCAGCCGTTCTCTTCACCCACGTTCCAAGTCAATCCATTTAGGTAACCAAAGCGTGCCACCATTTCCCTAAAGTAAATTTTTCTGGTA
>CALGQU010000119.1 GCA_937959125.1 uncultured Croceitalea sp. | reverse complement strand
TTCGGTAATGGCATCAGGATCATTGTTGATTTCCTTACTGGGTACAAAGGCCAAGAACGTTAAACAGGACAGGCCCATTACCAATAGTGATACTTTTTTCCACAATTTCATAGCAGTATTTGGAGTGTAACGTAGGCGATTACATCTCAACAAGATACAAAAAAACCCCAAACAGTATATTTGGGGATATTAAAACATTTGAAGAAAGCCTGGTTCTAGGTATCCTTTTTCTACATACACATTTAATCCTATTCTCTTACGTCCGGATCGTCATCATCATCGGTAGCATCAATAAACAATTGTTCTTCTTCTGCTACGGTGTCGTTGGTACATGCGGTAAATCCTATGGTCATACATACAGCTGCGAATACAATTAGTGTTTTTTTCATCTTTTGCGAATTTTGGGTTTGTAATTTGATAGTTTTTCTTTATTGTGAATGCAATGTAAAGACAGTCTTCAAGAAGATGTAGGCAAAAACTTATGTTGTAGTAAGTTTACTTACTTTTTTAGTAAGTAACAGAGAATAGCTAGTGAAGCCTTATTTTAAGGTGTCAATAGCATTTTTGGAGAGTAGACGCTTTAATTCATCGATCCGATCCCTGTATGATTTTGAAAAGGGCAATTGGTTGGTCACGTTTTTTAAAGCGCAGGTAGAGCGACCGTAGTTAATTCTGGAAATGTATTTTACGTTGAGAATATAACTTTGATGTATGCGAACAAAGTTCTTGGGCAAGGTGGCCTCAAAAGATTTTAAGGTCTTAAAAGCGCTAATGGTGGTTCCGTTCCTTAGAATAAAATCCGTTGCATTGTTATCTGCCTTTAAATACAGGATTTCGTTAGTGTCTATATAATGGTAGTCCCTATACGTCTTTAAACATATTTTGGTGGGGCCTTCATCTTTTGATTTTATTTTACACAATTTTAGCACGGTTTTGCGTACCTCAAACTCATTGGCGGGGAGTAACCAATAATCAAAAAAATTATTTTTTAAAGCATCGTAGGCATGGTTTTTTGCTTTGGACAAACCAATGAACAAAGGCATTTGTTGCAAGTATTGATGGAGTTGGGCAGCAATTTGAAAAGATGCTTTGGGGTTTTCGTCCAAATCTATAAGTACCATGTCCGGGAGTAATTTGAGGACAAGATTAAACCCTTCGTCACAATCCTTTGCCGTACCTACATGGTGTAACGTTTCAAAATCTTTTAATACACTGTTCAGCTGAACCTTGTTTTCCGCATTTTGGGCGATAACTAAATAAGAATATTCCATAATCCACAGCTTACCACCAAATTACAAATGCGAAAACAAAAGTCATTGCAGATTTCCCACAAAAAAACTATGGTTTTCCTGCAAAATGAGCTGTTTTCTTATTGATTATCAGGCAAATTGAATTGAAAGGCCCCCAAGTCTGGATTTTCGGTTCTAGGAACACCCAAAAGATCAAAAGGAACTTGGGCGGCACCGGCGGTATTGCCCAGACCCCTAATTTCTGACTCCATTTGTAAGGAGAAAAGATTTTGGGCCGGGTCGGTAAAGGCAGTATTGGGATTTAGGATAGGGTTTTGGTAGTTGGGGCCATTATCAAAATCAAATAAGGGATCGTTGTCAAAATCCCCATTGCGATCATTGAATTTAAAAGAGCAGCTTTGAAAGTCGACTTGGAACGTATTGGTGCCATTTGAAACCATAATAAATTCCAGTTCCCGGTTTCCGTCAACAATGCAGTTGGTAAAATTTGTATTGGTTAAATCCATGGCTATACTACTACCATTGGGCAAGTCCGTAACATTATCGATCAATAGGCTAGGGGCATTCCTAAAACCGGAACTCCAATAGTTGGCAATGGTACAATGCTTAAAGTCGTATTCCCCTCCTAAGTTGCAATAAAGGGATACGGAACCGGAATTTCCAAAAACGGAATTCTCTGCCGCAATGGAAGCTGTTCTGGCCCAAAGATTGGTAATGGAAGCGTTGTATATCTGGCAGTTCTTTAAACTAAGGCTTGGCGTGGCGTTGGTTTCCAGCGTGCCATCGACCAACAGACCAACAGAAGCATTTTTAAGGGTCAAGTGATCTATGGTGGCGGCACTGCCCGCAGTAAGCCAGATGGTGCCCCATTGTCCTGCGATATCCGCAAAATTGGGTTCCAAGCGGTCCCCCTCAAAAACAACTTCGTTTTCCAAAGCTTCACCATCCTCACTTTGTTCCCCATTTATCTGTAAATTTCCACCCGGGGCGACCAATATTCCAGAATTGGCATGAAAGTGCACCCGGGTTCCCGCCTCCATGGTCAGTGTTTTTCCTTCTGGAACGGCAGCGTAGCCATAAATGACATAGGGTTTTTCATTGGTAAAGACCAACTCATCGTCTTCCAATACAAAACCGGATATTTCAATAACTTCCCCCATATCCGTTCCTGCGAGTTCCAACGTTTCCTGCATACCATCATCCAACGTTTCAGGATATAGAAAAACAGCGTCTTTGACCAAAGTGACCAGTTCTACCCGTTGGGTTGTATTGGGCGTTTCAAAAAGAATGGCATCGGTATCCAAGAATTCAACTTCCAAAGTAGCTTCGGCTCCGGCCGTGGTTTCCACAAAAATGAAAAGACTATCCTTGGCCAAAAGCGGAATGTCAACAAATTCTTTTCCGGCCAGACCATCCACATTCAACCTATAATTACTGGCTACTCCATTGGCGAGCCCTATTTTTGGAATTAGGACGTCTTCATTTTCTTGGTTGTATACTTTTAGGGTATAGGTACTACTGCCAATAGACGCAAAAACGGTATCCAAGAACACGGTATCCTTGGAGAACAGTAGATTTCCAGAACTAACGTTAAAATCAAAGTCCTTTCTACAGGAGCTCGCTATCGTAACAAGTACTAGGGTAATTATTAGAAAGTATGTTTTATGTTGAAGTTTCACTACTATTGAAAAGAAGTTTAATTTCTTCCGGTATCCGTAAAGGTTTCATTGTCCTTGGGGAAACCAAACACCAGTCCGTACTAGCACTAACCAATAAGGTGTTGGTTTTATTGTTCTTAATAGTCACCTTTCTAATGGAGATAGGGCCTTTATTATTGGCAATATGGGTTTCCATGAGCAGTTCATCGTCCAATTTAGCGGCACCATAATAGATGATTTCATGCTTGCGAACTACCCAGATATACATGTCTTGTTGACCAGCTGACGCATTTTCCCGCCAATGCGCTTGGGAAATTTCTTGTATCCATTCTAAATATCGTACGTTGTTCACATGGTCAAGGGCATCTAAATCCTCTGGAACAACCCGTTTACCAAGGGTATAGCTATTCATTGTTTTTTTTAAGGAGTTTTACCTCAAATAGCTTATCCCAATTTTTACCGGTAACAAAGAAGGTCTCCCGTTCCGGGTGATAGGCCACCCCATTGAGTACGGAATTTTGTTCATTCCATTCCGGTCCTTTTTCAATTTTCTTTTTAAGCCCCCCAAAATTGATGACCCCTTCTATAGCACCGGAATTGGCATCAATGATCATCATACTCTCCTTACCATAGACATTGGCATAAAGTTTACCGTCCACATATTCCAATTCATTGGCCCTATTGAAAATGGACTTGTTGGTAACTATTTCAATATAACCGGTCTCTACCAAGGTTTCTGGATCTAAGAACCAAATTTTTTCCTTACCGTCGCTTTTGTAAATATGGGAGCCGTTATTGCAAAGGCCCCAGCCTTCTTTGCTTTTACCATACGTAAAGGTGTCCTGCTTTTCAAAACTCTCCAAATCATACACATATCCAATACCACTCTGCCAGGTAAGTTGGTAAATCTTATTGTTCATTATAGTAAGCCCCTCTCCAAAAACGGTTTTGTCCAGTTCAACTTTTTTTAAAATTTCCCCGGTCTTATAATCCACTTTACGCAAGGTTGATTTTCCTTTCTGTCCCGTACTTTCATACAATACATTATCATGGAATTCCAGTCCTTGGGTATAGGCAGATGTATCATGTGGATAGGTGGCAATAATCTCATAGGTATACACCTCTGGCGATGTATTGGAAAACAACTTGACGTTTTTTGAAACGGAAACCACCTTACCGTCCACCTTAATTTGGGCAACTAATTTTTTAGTGCCAAGCTTGTCCGCCTGCATGATGATTTTTCCGTCGGATTTGGATAGTTCCTTGCCGTCAATGGAATAGGTAACCCCACCTATGGCAACATCTTCTTTATTTTTAAGCGCTACACCAACGGATTGTCCCAATTGGAATTGTTCCTTTTTACCTTCTAACTGTATTTCAAAGAGTTCCGACGGTTCCTTGGATCCGCCGCAGGCATTTAATATAATAATACTGATCAACAGCGTAAAAAGCTTCATGGGTTTCATATAAATTGTTACTATAATAAAAGACCAAATTAAGCATGTATGTCGATTGCAACAAATTTAAAACATTGTATATTTGCAACTGGCAAGTCCTACACGACCAGCTCCTGCAAAATCCCCCAGGGTGGGAACGCAGCAAGGGTATGTGGTTGTAGCGGTGCGATGTAGGTAGCTTGCCTTTTTTTGTGCCTTAAAGTGAAGCAAAGGCACCACAATTATCCATTAATTCTTTTCTTTGCCCAATGGACAATAAGGTAGTTTTGGTTACTGGGGGATCTTCTGGTATTGGTAGGTCTATTTGCATGTTTTTGAGTGCAAAGGGGTATCACGTTTTTGGGACCACTAGAAATTTAAAAAACCACGAACAACCAAAAACTTTTGAACTTTTGGAGCTTGATGTTGCCCAGGAGGCTACTATTGAAAAGGCCGTTTCTTATATTATTGACAAAACAGGGCGTCTGGATGTTTTGATCAATAATGCCGGTGTTGGTATTACAGGGCCTTTGGAAGAAACCCCAATTACCGAAATGCACCATGCCTTTGAGACCAATCTGTATGGTCCTATGCGGGTGGTACAGCAGGTTCTTCCCCAAATGCGCCAGCAAAAACAAGGGTTCGTTATCAACATTACCTCCATAGCGGGATTTATGGGATTGCCCTATAGAGGAGTGTATTCCGCTACAAAAGGGGCGTTGGAAATTACCATGGAAGCCCTTAGAATGGAGGTAAGGGGTTTTGGCATTACTGTAGCCAATCTGGCCCCCGGGGACTTTGCTACCAATATCGCATCGGGCAGGTATCATGTCCCTGCCACGGAAAGCTCTCCCTACAAAACCTATCAAGATACCTTGGAAAAAATCAATGATGATGTGAACCATGCCGCCGACCCTATTTTAGTGGCGGAAAAAGTACATGCTATTTTGCAAAAAAGAAGCCCTAAAGTACATTATGCAGTAGGAAGCTTTATGCAAAAACTATCCATTACGTTAAAACGGTTCTTGCCGGACAAAATGTTTGAGAAGCTGTTATTGAACCATTATAAATTGTAGTTTTACAGCACTTTAGTTATTCATTTTAAACCAATAATTTCCATATGAAGTTTTTTATAGATACTGCGAACTTAGATCAGATAAAGGAAGCCCAAGACCTTGGGGTTTTAGATGGGGTGACCACCAATCCGTCTTTAATGGCCAAAGAAGGCATTACGGGTGAGAAGAATATTTTGAAACATTATGTGGATATCTGTAAAATTGTAGATGGAGACGTATCTGCAGAAGTGGTTTCAACAGATTTTGACGGTATGGTCAAAGAAGGGGAGGCGCTTGCCAAACTGCACGATCAGATCGTTGTGAAAGTACCTATGATCAAAGAAGGGGTAAAGGCGTTAAAATATTTTTCGGACAAAGGTATCCGTACCAATTGCACTTTGGTTTTTAGCCCGGGGCAAGCCCTATTGGCCGCAAAGGCGGGAGCAACCTATGTATCCCCATTTTTAGGGCGTTTGGACGATATTTCTACGGATGGCCTTAATCTTATTGCAGAAATCCGTCTTATCTATGATAATTACGCGTTCAACACACAAATTTTGGCAGCTTCCATTAGACATACCATGCACGTTATTGACTGCGCAAAATTAGGTGCCGACGTTATGACCGGACCCTTATCTTCAATAGATGGCTTGTTGAAACATCCCTTGACGGATATTGGTTTGGAAAAGTTTTTGGCAGATTATAAAAAAGGAAACTCCTAAAAAGTCAACTACAATATAACTACCAAAGCCTTTGTTATTATTTGATAGCAAGGGCTTTTTTATAGCTCCCAAAATTTTGGTACAAATGCCCAAAGGCATCAACGATCAAGGTATCCTTGGTTACCACGCATTTATGGAGATTATCAATGAGTAAAGTGTTTTGTAGCTCATTAAAATCCTCACTACGGAACTGTCTTTTTTTATCCAAACCGTGTTCTTCTACCAACCCTAACCATTGTTGTTTAGAAGTTCTAAGATTAATACCTACAAAGGAATAATCTGGGTAGGTTTCCTGCAATTTTGCCACATGCTTCCGTACGTTCTTAAAATGTCTTTTTTGCGTGGCGGTCCAAAAATAAAAAACGGTAGTGCGTTTCTGCTTTACTATATTATGGATGCTTGTTGCGGTTCCATTGGTGTTTTCCAAAGTTATATTTGGAATCCTTTTATTTTCCTGGAGGTTTTGAATTCCTCTGTAGAGTCCTGCAATCTCTTCTTTGTGCTTATCGTTGGAGGAAAACCGTTCAAATTCTGCAATAAACTTGGTAGACTCTGCACTGGCTTCATGCACCTTCAATAAATAATCCATGGCCACGTTTCTAAATAGGTTGTTCTTCAATTCCTTTTCAGTGACCACACTGTCAATGAGGACCATCTTGTGCCTATTTAAATGTAAATGGTTCTTTTTGTCCAAATACTTTTCCATACCACAATTTTCTGCACAGGCCATGTAAGACAGGTTTCCAAAGTGATGCAACATAAAATCATAGTACGGCCTAAAATAAGTAAGGCTTTTGTTATTAAAGTCCAAATTCTTCCTATAATCGTAAAAACCCACTTTTAACTGGTGGATGTTTTCTTCACTTGTTTTCTTTTTATGGAAGAAAGGATATTTTTCTTTGTACAAAAAGCTGTTGTAGTCAATGGAGGCCTTGGCCATGATAAAAGCGTTCTCAGACAATTCTTCCCCAATGATCAGGCTTTCCAATTCCGTTATCTTTTGATTTCTTAAGGAATCTATTTTAGCACTGAACTCCGGGGGTTTAAGTTTGTAAAAGGAGCTTACCAAGCGATCCTCATCCTCGTAGTTCAGGTACATTTCAATCATAAAATTGTTGACCTGTTCGTTGGAACCGGAAAAAACCAAGGATTCATCAAAAGCAACAGTGTTTAAACGGATAATAATACTATCGCCCTTTTCAAGATATACATATTGCAGTTCCGGGGCATGATCAAAGTGATGCAAGCCTTCCTCAACATTCTTTAGACGAAAGCTAAACCTGTTATCATCGTTGATCTTGGCAGAATCAACAATGACATCGTTCTTGAACAAGACCACATAGTCACTTGTAGGATTAACGATTTCACCGCCAAAGTAAACGGTATCCTCGACATCTTTCTTGTCCCCGCAAGCTATTAGGGTAGAGATTAAAATAAAAAGTAAAATTCTATTCATAGAACATTTTGGCAAAAACAAAGCTAAGCATCAACGAAGGCCGGTGCTGTTAATAGCTAGTTAAATGTTGTTAAAGGCCATCCCAATCATTTGGAGGTACTTTGGTTAGTTGCCAACAGGGTTAAATTTGATTATTTTTGCAAAAAATTAAATATACTACATGCTTTCGGTTTCAAATTTATCGGTACAGTTTGGTAAAAGGGTCTTGTTTGACGAGGTTAATGTTGCCTTTACGGAGGGAAACTGTTATGGGATCATAGGCGCTAATGGTGCCGGAAAATCCACATTTCTTAAGATTCTTGCCAAAAAACAAGAGCCTACCTCTGGCCATGTACATTTAGAACCCGGCAAGCGTATGTCCATCCTAGAGCAGAACCATAATGCCCATGATGCCCACACCACCTTGGAAACCGTGGTTATGGGAAATAAGCCCTTATTTGAAATAAAACAACAGATTGATGCCTTATATGCCGACTATACGGATGAAAATGCGGAAAAAATAGGGGAATTACAGGTTACTTTTGAAGAGATGAACGGTTGGAACGCAGAAAGTGATGCCGCTGCCTTACTATCAAACTTGGGTATCCCAGAAGCATTGCATTACACCACCATGGCAGATATGGATTCTAAGTTAAAGGTCAGGGTGTTGTTGGCCCAAGCACTTTTTGGAAACCCAGATGTGCTGGTCATGGATGAACCTACCAATGATTTGGATTATGATACCATACATTGGTTGGAGAACTTTTTGGCCAATTATGAGAATACGGTTATTGTAGTTTCCCATGACCGTCATTTTCTTGATGCGGTCTGTACCCATATTGCAGATATCGATTTTGGGAAAATCAATCTGTATTCCGGGAACTATACCTTTTGGTACGAGAGTAGCCAGTTAGCCGCACGACAGCGCGCGCAGCAAAATAAAAAGGCAGAGGAAAAGGCCAAGGAACTTCAAGAATTTATTCAAAGATTCAGTGCCAACGTAGCTAAGAGTAAGCAGGCAACGTCTAGAAAAAAAATGTTGGACAAACTTAAGATTGATGATATAAAACCCTCAAGCCGCAGGTATCCGGCCATTATTTTTGAGCGGGAACGTGAAGCTGGGGACCAAATATTGAACATAGATAAATTGAGTGCCGTTTCCGATGATGGCGAACTGCTTTTTGAAAACGTAGATATCAACCTGGCCAAAGGGGACAAGGTGGCCATTATCTCCAAGGATTCTAGGGCCACTACCGCTTTTTATGAAATTGTCAATGGTAAAAGGGAGGCCAAAACCGGTACTTACCAGTGGGGTGTGACCACCACGCATTCCTATCTTCCTGCGGATAATGACAGTTATTTTGATGAAAACCTAAATCTGGTAGACTGGTTACGGCAATGGACCAAAACCGAAGAAGAACGTGAAGAGGTGTACGTACGTGGTTTCTTGGGCAAGATGTTGTTCAGTGGTGAAGAGGCCCTTAAGAAATCTACGGTATTGTCCGGGGGGGAGAAAGTAAGGTGCATGTTAAGTAGAATGATGTTACTTAGGGCCAATGTGCTTCTTTTGGATGAGCCCACCAACCATTTGGATTTGGAGAGTATCACGGCATTCAACAACTCCTTAAAGAATTTTAAGGGTACGGTATTGTTGACCACTCATGATCATGAATTTGTGCATACCGTGGCCAATAGAATTATTGAACTCACCCCCAAGGGTGCTATAGACCGTTATCTTAGTTTTGATGACTATATGTCCGACAAAACCATCAGGGAGCAACGGGCCAAAATGTATGCAGTGCCAACAGCTTAAGCATTAAAGTATTTACTGTTCCAAATAGCAGGGTTGAAATTTTTACCCAAGGCAAAGCCGTAGAAGATGATGACGGCTGCTATGGATTTGAACATAAAAAAGTAGACGATCATAAACTCCGCCATGGAGCTTTCTTTTGAAAACAAACCATCCGGAACCAGTAATGCTACAAAATAGCTAAGGATCAATGCGGTTATCGTAAGGTTAACGATGCCCTTAAAAGGCCAAACCAAGGCTTTCCTTAAAGGGTGCAAATCGTTTCCCCATTTATGGATTAGGTAATAGTATCCGTTACCAATTGGGGCAAATAACAAGGGATCATCCTTATCCTCTAATTTAAAAAGTTTGGATGGGGCCATAATCTTAAAACCCTCAATACTTGTGTTGTGTTGGAACTCCAGATACTTGATTTTGGCAATCCCCGCTTGCGGTATTTTGCCTTTAAAGTATTTTGCGTCCAAAAAGCGCAATCTATAATCAATACAGATTTCCTTAATTTGATCAATATGATAGATGTTCCCCGTTTCCAATAAATCAAAAACAAAAGAGTTTTCAGAACAAGTTTTTGTTGCTCTTATTTTTGTTTCAATCTGTTCCGTTTCGGTTATTTGGGTGTCCAATATTTGTTGCACTTCCAGAAGCAGGTCATTGGGGCTTTGGTTGGCAAATTTGCGTCGTGCAAGTACCTTTTCAATATTCGTTTTTGGTAGTAACATGTTCTTTTTTCTTTAGCAATTGTCCCAAAGTTAGTTAAATGTTCATTCGGTTTAAAAAATGATAAAAAAAGACATTTGTTAAAAATTTGTTAATTTCTATGAAATGCATAGTGGGTAACCCACAATATTGCCTGTTTATGTTAACTTACCGAAGATTTTGGTATTTAAACGATAGTTTGCAATATCAAGGACCTATAACAAACAAATTCTTACGAGACACTGATGAAAACCCCCAAATTATTACCTCTACTTACTGTGTCAATGTTTTTTGCCCTTTATAGTGCGGCGCAGACCTCCTCATTAAGTACCATCTCACCTACCTTATATTTTTCCAAGGAAAAGACCATTATGGAAAGTACGGTTGCATCAGAAAACCATAAAATACTTTTGGCTGCCGTCCAGGCTACGGATTTGGAAGAAGTTCTAGGTCAAAATGGTCCGTTTACGTTTTTTGCACCCTCTGACAATGCGTTTTCCAAATTTGATGAACAGGAGTTGAAAGCGTTGTTTAAAGCGGAAAATAAATCCAAGCTTAAGGCACTTTTAAGTTATCATATCGTAGCGGGTAATTTATCCGCATCAAAAATTCTAAAAGCTTTGTGCAAAGGTTCCGGTTCTGCTAGGTTCAGAACTATAGAAGGCACTAAATTTACGGTAACCATGAAAGGAATGGATATCGTACTTACGGATAGTTTAGGAAATACCGCTACCATTATTGTGGCAGATGCCAATCAAAAAAATGGCGTTATCCATGAAATTGATTCCGTGATTCTTCCTGCAAGCATGTAATCTTAAGTTACTAAATTACCTAGCGCAGTATAGCCCCTAGTTTTTCTTGATATGTTTTTTGCAATTTCCCCATAATACGGTCAATTTGTTTGTCCGTCAAGGTTTTGGTAGTATCAAGAAGCGTAAAGTTAACGGCATATGACTTTTTGCCGGCCGGTAGGCTTTTCCCGGTATACACATCAAAAAGATTTACTTTGGTCAGTATATTCCTTTCCGCTTGAAACGCCAAATCATGGATTTCCTTAAAGCTCACCTGTTCGTCCAGTAACAAGGCCAAATCGCGTTGGACCCCAGGGAATTTGGAAATTTCTTGATACACAATGTCTTTTTGGGAAACCAACTTTAAAACGTTGTCCCAATTGATATCCACATGGAAGACATCGTTTTTAACATCGAACTTTTTTAGGATCGTTTTTGCGACTACCCCGATTTTTCCTAAATATGTTTTTTTGAGATATAAGGAGATACCTTCTGCGTACAACGAATCCTCCAGGGGTTTTTCCGTAATGTTGTAAAGCCCCAGTTTTAAAAATAAGCTATGCGTAAGCCCTTTGGTATAAAAGAAATCGGAGGATTTGTTAGGCGTATTCCAATTATCCGCATGCAGGTTGCCCGTTACCAAGATGGAAAGATGGGACTGCTCTAAATAGGTATCGGCAGTTTTATGGTATGTTTTACCAAACTCATAAAGTTTTAAATCTTGTTGCTTTCTGTTTTGGTTATGAACGATGGTCTCTAAACCAGAAAATAACATCGACTGTCTTAACACGGACAGGTCCTTGCTCAACGGATTAAGCATGGCCACGTTGGTATCCGTAGTTTCCTGTAACATTTCATTTTGTTCCGCCGGGACCAGGCTATTGGTAAGAATCTCAAAAAAGCCCAAAGACGCCAATTGATTTCCAACTACGTTTTGTACCCTATGGTTTTCATATTTGGAGGTACTGGCAACAGAAGTCGTAAATTTTTCGTTGAACGCAATCTTGTTATAGCCGTATACCCTAAGGATTTCTTCAATAACATCCACCTCGCGTTGCACATCGGTTCTGTAGGAGGGAATGGTAAGGCCCAGACCAGCTTCCGTAACGTTGTTCAGTTTGATGTCCAAAGAAGCCAAAATTGATTTTATGGAATCGTGCGGGATTTCTTGACCAATAAGCTTGTTTATTTTATCGAATGTCAAGAAAACCTGGAAATCTTCTTTTTTATTAGGGTACAGATCCACAACATCTGACGTGATTTCGCCACCTGCTATTTCTTTAATGAGTTGTGCGGCCCGTTTTAGGGCATACTCCGTAGTGTTGATGTCAATACCCCGTTCAAAACGGAAAGAGGCATCCGTATTCAACCCATGGCGTTTGGCGGTTTTTCTAATGGAAATGGGATCAAAGTAAGCACTTTCCAAAAAGATGGAGGTGGTTTGGTCGCTTACTCCGGAATGTAACCCTCCAAAGACGCCGGCGATACACATAGGCTTGTCACTATCGCATATCATAAGGTCGTCCTCATGCAATTCCCTTTCCACACCATCCAAAGTGATGAATTTTGTTCCCTTCTTTAAGGTTTGTACCATTACCTTGTTCCCCCTAATTTTTGCTGCATCAAACGCATGCAAGGGTTGGCCCAGTTCATGCAGGACATAATTGGTGATATCCACCACATTATTAATAGGGGACAATCCTATCGAGCTCAACCTGTTCTTTAGCCATTCTGGGGAATCCTGGACTAAAATATTGCTTATGGTCACGCCGCAATAGCGCGGGGCAAGGGCATTATCTACGACATCGACATCGATCTTTAAAGATCTGTTGTCTATGGCAAAGTTGCTGGTGGAAGGTGTAATAAGCTCCAAGGAAACCTCTTGTTGTTCCAATCCGGCCTTAAGGTCCCTTGCTACACCAAAATGGCTCATGGCATCGGAGCGGTTTGGGGTCAGCCCAATTTCAAAAACCTGATCGCGTTCAACATGGAACACGGTAGAACAAGATGTCCCAGCTTTTAAAGAGTCATCTAAAACCAGAATACCGTCATGGTCATTACCTAAGCCAAGTTCATCTTCCGCACATATCATCCCGTGGCTTTCCTCACCCCGGATTTTTCCTTTTTTAATCTTCCAGGCTTCACCTTCTTTGGTATATAAGGTAGTACCAACTGTAGCTACCGGTACCGTTTGTCCTTTGGCCACGTTGGGGGCACCACAAACAATTTGGACGGGGTTTTCATCGCCGATGTCCACTGTTGTCAGTTTTAAACGGTCTGCATTTGGATGTTGTTCACAGCTAAGTATTTTGCCCACTACAACACCTTGGAGTCCACCTTTAACGGATTCATAGTCCTCAATCCCTTCTATTTCAAGACCTAAATCCGTAAGGAGTTCCCCAGTTCTCGGCGCTTCCCAATCCAGTTGTAAAAACTGCTTTAACCAGTTGTACGATATCTTCATTGACCGTGTTTAAAGGGAGCAAATATATAACATTGCCCCATGACATTCAATTTGAAAAGCAATCAAATTACCAATCAAAAAAAACAAGTACCTTAGCCCATGATGAAAAGGATACGATTACGAAAAACCATATATTCCCTTGGGGCCATGTTGCTACTCCTAGGTTTTTGTTCTTGTAAGGACAGCACTTTAAATGAATTGAAAATAGGGGATTGGCGGGGAACCATGCAAGTATCCAATACGGAGGAGTTGCCCTTTAATTTTGAATTGTCCAAAACTGAAGATGGCACCTTATTGATGACACTTAAAAATGCCGATGAGCGGGTAAAGGTTAATGAGATTATACTGGATAAGGATTCTATCATCATCAAGATGCCGGTATTTGAAGGCTATATTGCAGGGACGTACTCCGAAACCGAAATACAGGGCGCATTTATAAAGGAAAGTTTGGATAGGGTAGTGCCCTTTCATGCGAGTTTTGGCAACTCCACAAGATTTGAGATCAATACAGCACCTAAAGTTGACCTATCAGGAATTTGGAAGGTAGATTTTGAATATGATACGGAAGATGCCTATCCGGCAAAAGGTATTTTTTACCAAGATGAAGGTATTGTTACGGGGACATTCCGAACCACTACGGGGGATTATCGCTATTTGGAAGGAGTGGTCGATGGAAGTACCCTTAAGCTTTCCACTTTTGATGGGGCCCATGTTTTTCTCTTTACGGCCAAGGCAAACGATAGCACCTTGGAAGGTGTTTTTTATTCTGGGAACCATTCTGTAGAAAAGTTTAGGGCAGTAAGGGACAGTACATTTGAACTTCCCAGTGCAAACGACCTAACGTTCATAAAGGAGGGATACGACCGGTTTGATTTTTCGTTCCCTAATGAAAGTGGGCAGCTAGTTGGTCTTCAAGATTCCATATTCAGGAATAAAGTGGTGCTGGTACAAGTTATGGGAACTTGGTGTCCCAATTGCTTGGATGAGACCAAGTTTTATATGGAATACCTAAAGAACAATCCCAATACCGATGTGCAGATCGTAGGCTTGGCCTTTGAATATGCAAAAACCGAGGCAAAGGCTTTTGATGGCATCCGGCGTTTAAAAGATCGCATTGGGGTCACCTACCCCATACTTTTAGCCCAAATTGGGACTTCCAACAAAACCAAGGCCAACGAAAAATTGCCCATGTTGAATCATGTACTCTCTTACCCCACCACCATTTATTTGGATAAAAAAGGAGATGTCCAAAAAATCCATACCGGTTTTAACGGACCGGCCACAGGGGATACGTATGTAGCGTTTAAAAAGGAGTTTGATGCAACGATAAAAAAATTGTTGGCGGAATAGCTAAATGATGGTGGATTTTCCCAATCCAATGTTTTCATCGTTCATATTAAAATCATCGTCGTCATAATTGGATAGCGTATCGGCAATAAAATCCCCTACATGGGAAGTTCCGTACTTGGAGTTCGCTTTTAGGTCTGGTGTGACGATATCCTTGGCCAATGATTTATTAACCGCTTCCCGCACGGCCATGGCTTCTTCAAACAGTTTAAAGTGTTCCAACAGCATGGCTGCAGATAGGATGGAAGCGATCGGGTTGGCCGTATTGTTTCCTTTTTCTTGCGGAATACCGCCATGCAAGGGTTCGAACAATGCGTTTTTTGCCCCTATGGATGCACTTGCCACTAAGCCCATGGACCCAACAAGTGTACTAGCTTCATCAGCCAAAATATCACCAAACATATTTTCCGTCAAAATGATATCAAATTGCTTAGGGTTCCGTACCAGCTGCATTGCTGCATGGTCCGCGAACATAAAATCTAAGGCCACCTCGGTATAGCTTTCCCCAATCTTACCCACAACCTTTCTCCAAAGCTTAGAAGACTCCATAACATTGGCCTTATCGACCAGCGTTACCTTCTTCTTTCGGTTTTTTGCGGCCTTAAAGGCCAAATGGGTAATTCTACTGATTTCTTTTTCAGAATATTCACAAAGATCGGAAGCTACGGTCCCTTTTTCATTGAGCGCTTTCTTACCGGTATACACACCTCCTTGAAGTTCCCTGTAGACAATCAAGTCAGTATCTTCGATGACCTCTTTCTTAAGCGGGGAATTGTGGATAAGGGAATTAAAAACTTTAACCGGCCTTATATTGGCAAAAAGGCCCAAGGATTTTCGTAGTTGGAGCATTCCTAGCTCTGGGCGTAATCCCATATTTTGATAGCCGTACTGTTTGGGATTATCTAATGCCCCAACTAAAATAGCATCTGCCTCTGAACATATTCTTAGGGTTTCCCCTGGCAAGGGTTTTCCTGTTTTATCAATGGCCATGGCACCTACCGCTGCTTCTTTAAACAAGAAATGATGACCAAAAACCTCTTCAATTGCCCGTAAACATTTTAAAGTTTGGTCTATGACTTCAGGGCCAACACCATCCCCTGGTAGTAAGGCAATCTTAAGGTTCATATGAAATGTGGTTTGGTACGCTCAACGCTATATTTATTGGCACCGCCAAAGGGTAAATCCACGGCCTGCCTAGAGGTAGTTTACGCCAAGCTGGCCATATTGATACTGCTGGTTTCTACAATCTCATGGATGTCCGCATCAACAATCTCTTTCTTGCGATCCGCATATTTTAAGAAATTGTCATACACGGCGTCCAACTGCACTTTGGTCAATTCATAACCTACGTTTTTAGCGCGGTAAGCCAAAGCGGCGCGACCACTGCGCGCAGTTAGTATAATAGAAGATTGATCTACACCAACATCCTTTGGATCCATAATCTCATAAGTGTCCCTTCTTTTGATGACACCGTCTTGGTGTATTCCGGAACTATGGGCAAATGCATTGGTTCCAACAATGGCCTTATTGGGTTGTACCGGCATGCCCATTTTTTGGGATACCATTTGACTGGTACTGTACAATAGTTGACTATTGATATTGGTGTCTATGTTCAAATAAGGATGCTGCCTTAATACCATAACCACCTCTTCCAAAGAAGTATTTCCGGCACGTTCACCAATACCGTTTATAGTACATTCTATTTGTCTGGCCCCATTCATGGCACCAGCAATGGAGTTAGCCGTAGCCAAACCTAGATCGTTATGGCAATGGCATGATAAAATAGCCTTTTCTATACCTGTAACGTTTTCTTGTAAGTATTTGATTTTAGCCCCATATTCCTCTGGCAAGCAGTAGCCGGTGGTGTCCGGGATGTTAAGTACGGTTGCTCCAGCTTTAATGACCGCTTCGCATACCCTAGCTAAATATTCATTGTCCGTTCTTCCGGCATCTTCAGCATAGAATTCTACATCCTCAACAAAACTCTTGGCATGTTTTACCGCCGCAACGGCACGTTCAATAATCTTATCTGGAGTGGTGTTGAATTTGTGCTTGATATGGGAATCCGAAGTACCTATTCCGGTATGGATTCTAGGCCTAACGGCTCCTTTGATGGCATCTGCGGCTACGGTAATATCTTTTTCCACGGCCCGGGATAATCCGCATACCGTTGCATTTTTTATCAATTTGGAGATTTCGACCACGGAATTAAAATCACCCGGACTGGATATGGGAAACCCAGCTTCGATAACATCAACGCCCAAGTCCTCCAATCGTTCCGCAATAACGAGTTTTTCCTCCGTATCCAATTTACAACCAGGAACCTGCTCACCGTCCCTTAGTGTTGTGTCAAATATTTGTACCTTATCTTTACTCATTATTTTAGGATAATTATAGGTTCTCTTACGAATATAAATATCCAATAACCAATGACTTATGACTGTAAACCACCATTACAACGTTAAAGGGTTTTTTAGGATACCTAAGATGTTGTTTTACAGTTGTTTAAATAGTATTTTTTACGATGACAAATAACCAAAAAGACACACTTTTTGTACTGGTAAAGTCGCTTTCAAAATCTGAAAAGCGCCAGTTTAAACTTTACGTGGGAAGACTGGGTGTCAATGCGGATGCAAAATTTTTGGCACTCTTCAATCTTTTGGATAAGATGAAGCTATATAGCGAGCAGCAAATTTTGGATAACGGTATCGTTAAAAAATCGCAATTGTCCAATCTAAAAGCACATTTGTATAAACAGATATTGGTGAGCCTTAGGTTAAATCCGGTGAACCAAAATATCCGGGTGCAAATACGGGAGCAGCTGGATTTTGCCACTATCCTATACCAAAAAGGACTATACAAACAATCGTTGAAGTTATTGGATAAAGCTAAAAATGTAGCTATTGAGCATCAAGAGAAAAACGTAGCCTATGAGATTGTAGAACTGGAAAAGGTTATTGAAACCCAATATATTACAAGAAGTATACCCCATAGGGCAGACGAGTTGGTAACGCAGGCAAAATCGCTTTCAGAAGATAATGTGATGACGAGTAAGTTATCCAATCTGTCCATACAACTATACGGGATGATGCTAAAAGTAGGATACGTTAGGAATGATGCGGATTTGCGAGAGGTTACGGATTATTTTGAAACCAAATTGCCTAATTATAACATAGAAGATCTGGGTTTCCGAGAAAAATTGTGGTTGTACAAAGCGCATTTATGGTACAATCTTTTGATACAGGATTTTTTGAGTTCTTATAAGTATGCCAGTAAATGGGTACAACTCTTTTATGACAATAAAGAGATGATCCAAATGAATCCGGTGTTCTTTTTAAAGGGGAACCACTATCTTTTGGAATCCCTATTTTATGTAAAATACCGTTCCCAGTTTAAGGAGACTTTGGAACGGTTAGAGGGAATTGTGGAGCAAAAGGACTTTATAAAGAATGATAATATCGCTTCCTTGGCATTCTTGTATGTCAATTCTAATCGTTTGAACCTCCACTTTTTAGAGGGAACGTTTGAAAAAGGGCTCTACTTGGTCAACATCATTGAATATGGCATCAAAAAACACAAAGACCGTATAGATGAACATCATATCATGCTCTTGTATTATAAAATAGCATGTTTATATTTTGGGGTTGGCGATCATAAAAACTGTATTGTATACCTTAAACGCATTATCGCTAACAAAAATCTAAAGATGCGAGAGGATTTAATGTGTTTTGCACGGGTCCTAAGCCTAGTAACCCACTATGAGGCCGGCATGGACTACCATTTGGAGGTACAACTCAAAAGCACCTATAAATTCTTGCTGAAAATGAACGATTTACAATCGGTACAAAAAGAGATGATCAAGTTTTTAAGAAGCTTAGGTGATATTTACCCTAGCGAGCTTAGGAATGAATTTCAAAAACTTTATACGGAACTCAAGAAGTACGAAAACCACCCATATGAAAAACGGTCTTTTTTATATTTGGACATTTTATCTTGGTTAGAGAGCCATCTGCAAGGCAAACCGGTGGCAACCATCATTAAGGAGAAAGCCAAGGCCATTACCAGGTAGCAGTAAGAATACGTTTTAGTTAGTAATGCCCGGTGTCCCGCCGTTTATCTGTGTTAGGAAGCCCGAGGAGAGCTTTTCAAAACTATTGTTCTTGGCCATGGCCCTTACCGTAGAGGGGTCAAAATTGCCGCTAAAATACAGGAAGGAACCAGAAACGTTGTTATTGTTGTAAATCATAATTTCTTTGACAACATCCCGTTTTTCCCTAACTGCCACAACATTTCGTTTTAGCTCATCGTTTTTCCTAAAAACTTCGATAAAGGAACTTCCGGTAAAACTGTTCATTTGGTCGTTCAAGAATTGGGTTTGAGATGATGTAGCACTTGGAAATTGCATATACCTAAGGTCCTTGGTAGTGCCGATCATACTTTTGAGTTCCGGAGATAGATTACCCACCAATGAAAACATAAACCTTGGAACACGCACAGCGGTAACTTGGGCATCGTTTTTATGTGCCTCATAAAAACTGTCAATGGAATTATAGGTGCCGCAAGATAGGAATAGGACCAAGATGGCAAAGGGAATGCATTTTTTCATGGAAGTGTGTTTCTTTAAAAGTAGGAAAAAATTAGGAACACGCGTTCCAGACCGGGTCTTTGGGTAAGGGGGCAATAAATTCCATGGTCTCCTGTTTTACGGGATGTTCAAAGCTTAAAGTCCGTGCATGTAGATGAATACTGCCATTAGGGTTACTGCGCGAAGCACCATATTTCAAATCCCCTTTTATGGCACAGCCTATGGCGGCCAACTGTGCTCTAATTTGATGGTGCCGTCCTGTTTTTAAATCAATTTGCAGCAAAAGATAGTTGTCCAATGTAGCAATGACCTCATACTCCAAAATGGCCTTTTTACTATTAGGTACTTCCTTAGGGTGGGCGTATGATTTGTTTTGCTTTGGATTACGCACCAACCAATGGGTAAGGATCGCTTTTTTGTCCAATTCTTTTTTCTGTACCACCGCCCAATACGTTTTTTTTGTTTTGCCGGTAGCAAACATTTTATTTAAACGGGAGAGGGCTTTGGACGTCTTGGCAAAAACCAAACAGCCAGATGTTGGTCTATCCAAACGATGGACGACCCCAAGAAATACATTTCCCGGTTTACCATATTTGATTTTGATATAGCCTTTGACTATCTCGCTTAGCGGGGAGTCTCCTGTTTTGTCTCCCTGTACGATGTCCCCAGGGCGTTTGCCCACCGCGATCAGATGGTTGTCCTCATAAAGGACCAACAAATTTTCTGGGGTAGACCTAAGGGCGCTCATCAACAGTAATTTCTGGAAAAAGTGTTTTAAGAATTACTTCTGCTGCGACGGCACTTCCTTTTTTAGATGGGTGAAACCCGTCCGGACCGTAGTAGGAAGTATCCTTTGTTTTACCAATGTAAGCTTTCCAAACGGAACCTACCGGACATAATAAGGCATTATTACTTTGCGCCGCAAGGGTATAGTGTTCAATCACCTTATCAAAAGAGGAATAATACCCAAGGGAAGGCCACACCATGTAAAATGCCAATTGTGTTTGCTCTGCTTCACATAACGCCTTGAATTTGGCCCCATAATCCAATAGCATCCGTTTGCCTTCGGCTAAAGAGGAGGGACCTTGCTGTAAAATCAAAAAATGATACTGTTCTTTTTCCAATAATTGATGCACCTTACCATCATTCCAATGATCTTCAATAGCATAATTGGGGTAAGCAATCAAGGTTGTTTTAACGATAAGGTTGTACTTTTTGGCTTCTTTTTCTACTAATACCGGCAATTGATTGGTGTAGGTAAGACTATTGCCTACAAACAGAATTTTGATGGGCTCTGGCTTAACCTGAACAAACGCACTGTCCTCAGCGTTGGAATAAGCCTGGCCGATGATCAATAAACAGAAAAGGAATTCCAATACCTTTTTCATGAAAACCACCTAATATTGTTCCTCTTCGCTAGGAAAATCCCTAGTTTTTACATCATTAACGTATTGCGATATGGCATTGCCCATTTCTTCGTACAAGTTCATGTAGCGACGTAAAAACCTAGGGTTGAACTCATGTGTCATCCCCAAAACATCATGCACCACCAAAACTTGTCCGTCCACACCATTACCTGCACCAATCCCAATAACGGGGATGGCTACGCTTTCCGCGACTTTTTGCGCCAATTTTGCGGGTATTTTTTCCAGTACCAAACCAAAGCAACCTAGTTTTTCCAATAGTTTGGCATCGGCAATGAGTTGTTTTGCTTCGGCTTCCTCTTTTGCACGTACGGTATATGTGCCAAATTTATAGATGGATTGTGGTGTAAGCCCCAAATGCCCCATAACGGGTATTCCGGCACCAATGATGCGTTTTACGGATTCCTGTATTTCTTCACCACCCTCAACCTTAACGGCATGTGCGCCACTTTCTTTCATGATCCTAATAGCGGAGCGTAGTGCCTCCTTGGAATCACTTTGATAACTTCCAAAAGGAATGTCCACGACCACCAAAGCGCGCTTTGCGGCCCTTACTACAGCACTGGCATGATAAATCATCTGGTCCAAAGTAATGGGCAATGTGGTTTCATGCCCCGCGATGACATTACTGGCGGAGTCGCCTACCAAAATGACATCAACCTTAGCAGCATCCACGATTTTGGCCATGGAATAATCATAGGAAGTAAGCATGGAAATTTTTTCCCCATTTTGCTTCATTTCTATTAGCGATTTCACGGTAATACGCTTGTATTCTTTTTTTGCTACGGACATGCTTTCTAAGTTTAAGGCTTAAATGTAAGTAGTTTTTGCCATTACCACTAAAGCAAGATTCTATTTCTTATTATTGTGATATCAAATTCAAAAAGTGACACGTCAGATGAAAAAACTATTGCTTACCACCGTTTTCCTAGTGGCCTTACATATGGTAAAGGCACAGGATGCTGATGAAGCCGCTGTTAAAAAAGTAATCGAAACTTTCTTTGACGGCTTCCATAAACAAGATTCTACTTTGATGAAAAGTGTTTTGACAGACAATGTAGTCCTGCAGACCACAGGAAGGAACAAAGAGGGAAAAACCCTATTTAGAACAGAAAAAATTGCACAACTTATAACTTCGATTACTAGCATCCCGGATAGTATTGCTTTTCAAGAAAAGCTCACTTCATGGTCCATACAGGTGGACAGGACCATGGCCAATGCTTGGGTAGGGTATGAGTTTTGGCTGAACGAGGAATTTAGCCATTGTGGTATCAACTCCTTTCAATTGGTCAATTTTGATGGGGATTGGAAAATTATTTATCTCATTGATACCAGGGGTAGGGCAGGGTGTTTGGATTGATGGGATCTATTTTATTTTTAAATAAGACACTATTTGTTCTCAATCATAGTTATTAAAGTAGCGATAACAAAGCCTATGACAACTAGATACCTCGTGTTCCTATGCTGTATTTTTATTTCCTTAAGCTGCAATGACGGAAAAAAAGCGCCTTTGGCTATTGTTGAGGAACCACTGAAAGAAGTACAACCCACAACACTTTTTCTATCGGATTTTGGACTCTACATTACCAATTGGCCCAGACATTGGGTATTGGCTAACCATGGTAATGGCTGTAGCACATCGGAAAACAGTGCTTCGTTTATTTTTGGCTCCCACTCAACAACCTATGGGACCTTGGAAATTGATTGTTCGGGGGCTATAGGGAATGATTATTTTTCCACATTTGAAGTAACCAAACGCGATGTTTGGCAGCAACAGAATAGCGTTGACCTTGAAATGGAGACCGTGGATGAAGGGCAAGTGAAACTAAAATTCTTTAACCTTAACCGCTCCTATGAAAAATGGGCTGTAGGGAACTTTGGTTTTCTACCTCCTGTGGAGGAGACAGAAATCAAAGAAGTATCTTTTCCTAGATTTCCCATTTTTGCACCTCAAAAAAATCAAAATATTAACATACTACTGGGATTTAATGTATTAACGGATAATAGGGATTATCAAATTTCCTTCCAAAATCAGACCTCGCGTCTTGGTGTATCCTGTACGTTACGGGCTAACGTAAACGGCAATGTCGTAACTTCTTTAGGGAAAAATACAATAATGTTGGCCGTTGGGGACCGTATTGACTTAGAAGCGAAGGAAGAACATATACGTTGGCAGCTATTAAGGAAACAAGATCAATTTAGTATTATAGAAATGTCGGATGGAAAGACATCCACCCTTTTTGAAATTCCTGTTTCCAAAGATTACGATTTTACATTTTACGCCAAAGAAGACTAGCAATCACTGATATTCACCCCTACGGCAAGACCACCTTCGGAAGTTTCTTTATACTTGCTGTTCATATCTTTTGCTGTTTCCCACATGGTATTGACCACTTTGTCCAAAGGGACTTTAGTGGTGGCGGGATCGGTATCCATGGCCAATTCCGCCGCGTTTATGGCTTTGATGGCCCCCATGGCGTTCCGTTCTATACAAGGTACTTGTACTAATCCTCCAATAGGGTCGCAGGTTAACCCC
>CALGQU010000118.1 GCA_937959125.1 uncultured Croceitalea sp. | reverse complement strand
CTTTTAAACCTTTTTCGGTTTCTATGCCTTGTGAAAAGGTAGACACCAATGACCAAAAGTGCCAAGAGCGGCATCATTAAATCGCTATTTAGTATCGAAAGAATATCCATAAGGAGTCCAATTTGTTTAGTTATGACGTTGTTTTTTGAACATCATTACTGGGATAAACGTTTTTCCTGTCCGTTTATTTTCTTTTTACCACCAAGGCCACTAGGGCAGAAGTTACCACACCCATGGCCAACGAACCAAAAACGGCCTGTATGGTATAACTGTTATAATTGAACCAAGCTGTAGCATTTTCTTGGGTCATTCCCGCATTTTCCACGGCATTGGCAATGGCATTTTCAAAGTAGTGGGGCGATATGAATTCATGTGTAACGTATTGCGAAAGTGGCGCAAGTATCGCAATAACAATGCTAATGATGATACCAGAGACAAAGCCTTGTACCCAAGTCATTTTACCTCCTAGATCGTTATTGCGCTTGTTGATAAGGGCAAAGACAAAAATGGCAATAGCGATTAGGGCAAACAAATTGGTATAAATGGCATGTTGGGCAATATGTACGTCATGCCAGCCCATTGCTTTTTCCAAAACCACCCATAGTAGGGCGGCCAAAGTAAACACTACTCCCCATTTGATTTCTGTTGCAAATTTTTTCATGATAAGGCGGTTGCTATTAAAAACTATTTTTTGAACTTTTCCAGTGCTTGTTTTGTTGCTTTGGATAGGGCCAATCTCCCCGATTGTTCCGCGCGTTCCAAAAGTAATTTATCCCAATGCTCCGTACCTTTCCAAAGTGCTTTTTTTAGTGCGGATAGCCCTTCTGGATTGTAAGTGGCCAATTGAAGCGCATGATGTTCCAGTTCTTTGTCCATACCTTCAATGGAGTCAAATACTTTGGAGAACAGTCCTTTTTCTTTGGCCCAATATGCATTCTTCCATTCCGTTGGGTGTAACGCCATTTCTGCCAATCCGCTTTTACCCATCTTCCTTTCCACAGCCGGTGCAATGACCAAAGGGGCAATGCCAACGGAAATTTCGGAAAGCTTGATCGAGGCGGCCTCTGTGGCGTAGACATAATCACAAGCTGCGGCCAAACCTACCCCACCACCCACGGCTTTTCCTTGCACACGCCCAATGATTGGCTTAGCACAAAGCCGCATGGCATTGATTACATTGGCAAAACCACTAAAGAAGGCCTTACCTTCCTCTAGGTTGGATATAGCGACCAGTTCATCAAAAGAAGCCCCAGCGCAAAAAGCACGTTCCCCTTCCGATGTAAGGATAATGAGGGAAATCTCTGGATTGGCGGATAGTTTATGGAATTCATCCGAAAGACGTTGTAACAATTCGGAAACAAAGGAATTGCTTGCCGGATGGCCAAATGCTATGGTAGCTATATGCTGGTCTATCTTAGTATATAAACTTCCGTTGGGTCGGGTTGTTGCCATATTTTGGTTTCGGGTTTCGGGTTTCAGTCTCTTGTCTCTTGTCTCTTGTCTCTTGTCTCTTGTCTCTTGTCTTTCAGATTTCCCAATTTACGTCTTTTGTAACAATGGCTTGAACTTTTTACGAAACTTCCATACCAATGCCCCACCACGTATGGCCATCCACACCACAAACGCGATCCAAATGGCATAGAAGCCTAGTCCAAGATATTTTCCCAG
Organism: uncultured Croceitalea sp.; assembly: GCA_937959125.1. Lineage (GTDB taxonomy): Bacteria > Bacteroidota > Bacteroidia > Flavobacteriales > Flavobacteriaceae > Croceitalea. The sequence goes on along the minus strand of CALGQU010000118.1, from coordinate 6,958 downwards.
ATATAAAGCAGGAACAAACCCTAAAAAAGTAGCCGAAAGCAGTACGTTTCTTAGGTATTTCATCTCTCCAAGGCCTTTGAACAAACCATCAAGCACAAAGGCAAGAGTGTTCATGGGCAAGCCTAAGATTACGATAAAGAAAATACCATAAAATGTTTGGAGGACGATGGTTTCATTGGAAAAAATACGCCCTAAGGGATAATAAAAAAGAAAGCCCAAAACCATTAAAAATAAGCTTACCAACATGCCATACCCTATTATTTTTTTGGCAAGCTTCCATAGTCCGTCATAGTCCTTTTCACCCAATAGCTTTCCGCCCATACTATTGCCGGCCGCTCCGTAGCCATCAATAAAAAAGGCAGAGAACAGCCAGAGGTTAATGGCAATGGTATGTGCACCTATAAAGCGATCGCCAAGGGAGGTGGCTTCCCGCACCGCAATGATCAAAGCGGTATTTAAGGCCAATGCCCGTACAAAGAGGTTGAGGCTCATCCCGATCAAGCGACGTAACTCTTTATTTAATGGAAATTTGAGTTTTAGGCTAATATCTGTTTTCCATCGCAATAAAAAGAAAACCAAAATAGCCATAACTGCCTGTGAGATAAGGCTGGCCCATGCGGCCCCCTCCAAATATAGGGCAGGGACAAAACCATCGATACCATATACCATAACGAAATCCAGTAGGATATTCAATACCGCCCCAATGATGGCAATAAGCATAGGGTAGTAGGTGTTCTGCAGCCCCCTAAAGATGCCAAATACGGCAAAAGTAAACAAGGTCAATGGAAATCCCCAAACCCGTATGGAATAATAGGAAACGCAGTATTCCAAGATTTTACCGGAAGCTTCGAACAATTTAAAAATATCTTCCACCACAAAAATGGTACCTCCTAAAATGAGCAAGCTCAACATGATATTAAGGAATATGGCCTGTGCCGGTAGGTTTTCTACTTCCTTAATTTTTCCAGCCCCTAAATATTGGGAGATAATGGCGGATATGGCACTTCTGGTTTGACCCAACACCCAGATAAGCATGGAAAGAAACGAACCAACGATGCCCGCTGCTGCCAAGGATTCCAATCCGTCCACTGGAATATTGCCTACGATAGCGGTATCCGTAATGGACAGAATAGGCTCTGCAATACCAGAAATAGTGGCAGGTATGGCCAAGCGATTGATATTCTTAAAGGTGACCGCAGTTTTCGATATCATGGGGCTACAAAACTAATTCATAGCAATGAAAGGGATGCTCGCTTTGCTTTGGAAAAAAGATATCCCCCAATTTTTGATATCCCCGGGTTTCATAGAATTTTTGATTTCGTTGGTTTTGGGAAAAGGTATCCAACCTAACGGAAACATATCCTTTTTCTTGGGCAAAATCTTCGGCATGGTCCATCAAAGTTTGGGCATACCCTTTTCCTTGAAAATCCGGGTGGACACACAAACGGTGTACGTAGAGATGTGCCGTAGTTGCCGTAAGCCAGGCAACGGGTTCATACTCCTTGTCCATACGTGTGGAAAGGGTAATGGACCCAATGGGCGTGTCGTTCTCTAACAATAGATAAAGTTCCCCACGTTTAAAATCGCTTAGAAAAGCCGTTTTGGAAGGATACTGTTCATTCCATTGAAAGATGCCCTTTTGTTGCATATAAGCGGCGCAAGCCTTGGTTATGGCAAGAATTTCCGGGATTTCAGCTAACTTTGCATGTCGTATCATACATTGACTTCGATTAAATTGTAAATTTAGCGTATAATACTAATGACCAAGCCATGAACAATATATTGGTACCCTTGGGCACGTCTCCCAGTTCTTTAGAAACCCTTAAATATGCTGTAGACTTTGCTGCCGATTTTGGGGCAAACGTTTATATCATGGATGTTTTCCAAGTTACTTCCGGAGCCGGAAGTCTAGCGAACGTGGAACAAAAGGTTGCGGAAACCAGTAGGGAAAACATCAAACAAATGGTATCAGAAATAGATACTAAGGGAGTGGATGTCAAAATTGCCTCGTACAATGGCGATATCATAGATGGACTAAAGGATATCCAAAAAGAATTGAACATTGATTTGTTGATTATTGCTCCTCGAAGTAATGATGTGAATGAAGAACTGTACTTGGGTTATACCTCTGGCCGAATTATCAAACAAACGGATATCCCTACTTTGGTCGTACCCAAAGGGACACCTTATAGCGCAATAAAAAATATACTTACTGCTTTTAAATCGGGAATCTTAAAGCGAAGCAGGATATTACACCCATTGGTAACCATCATCAATAGGCATCAAGCAGAGGTCAACCTACTTTTGGTAAAAACCCCGGGCTATTCTGAGGATGACCTTAAGATAAATACGGCCTTATTGGATTTAAGTAAGAATTTGACCATTACGGAGAAACCTACCACCTATCTTGGGGTATTGGAACATTTTAATGCCAAACATCCAGATATGCTTTGTGTTTTTAGACGTAAACGGGGCTTCTTCAAAAAGTTATGGGAAAAGAGTACTGTCCTTAAACAGGAGTTTTTTGCACCTATTCCCGTACTGGTATTAAGTGTAAAAAAAGACTAGGAGCCGTATTTTGAAATTGGTCCAAAAAGTGTTTCCTTTGCCATCCGCTAAGAGGGATTAACTTAGTTGGCCAGAGCGTCCCGAAAGCGTTCGGGAAGGTTGTTTTGGCGTTTGGACGAAGTAAAAGAATAACAAGGGGGATTAGCTCAGTTGGCTAGAGCGCTTGCCTGGCAGGCAAGAGGTCACCGGTTCGAATCCGGTATTCTCCACCAATAAACAAAGGCCTTAGAGCATTTTTAGCTTCTAAGGCTTTTTTGATTTGCACGCAATTTGCACGCAAAACGGGTTTTAGATTATGCTTGGAATTATTTGATACAGATTGGTTCATTCCTTACTTCCTCAACCTCACAAAAGGTTATTTGAAAAAGTATCGTATCTAATAGGTGCTTTTGCTTTGTCATCTATAACCTAGTTGTAAAAGCATTGATTGTCAGTATTTAACATATAATTGGGGTATGTTACACAAATTACGGGTATCTTTATAATGTTAAAACTCAGAAAGCCCAGATTCATTTAGTCTTACCCAATTCTCGATTTATTTTCAGCTCTCTTCATTTTTAAAGCAATAGTGCAAAATTGTTTTAAGCAAAGTATAGGCATAGTGACTGTGGTTAGGAAACGGTTGCACAATTAGATTTTTTGTGTCACTCATGCTTCTTAATACCCTGGGCTAATTAGGATTCAAAATAAAAAAATTAGTAACATGAAAAATCCAAGATTCTCACAAAGAATACTGATTTATCAAGGATACTGAACAAAATATTAAGCAATAAATATAAAGTAATGAAAGAAGGAACAGTAAAATTTTTCAATAGTGCCAAAGGTTTTGGATTTATCAAACCCACAGATTCTGATGAGGATGTCTTTGTTCATCAAAGCGGTCTAATTGACAAGATTGGTGAAAATGACAACGTCAAATTCACTGTCGAGAGAGGCGAAAAGGGAATGAACGCGGTCAATGTTGAATTGGTCAAATAAACCTGTTATTTTCCAGAACAGTTAAAATGCCATCTTTAAAGATGGCATTTTACAGCTTGTCTGATATTTTCTTAATCAGTAAGCCAAACTAATCATTGATTGCTGATAATCTAGATTTGAAAATAATCGAAATATCTGGATTATAGGAGGGTTCTTGAACCTAATTCGCAACAGTTAAACTGCCTTTTAAACGAAATTAAGATAATGATGAGAACGATGTTGATTTTTATATTTCTGATTTCATCGGGCATTTCCTCTACTCAAGAGGCAAGCAAAATAAAAAAAATAGAGGGGGTCTTTCTTGAGCGTGTCGAGGATGGATATTCATTTTGTGGCCAAACAGCATTGGCTATGGAAGAAATAGTTGTCTTTGATGAGATTCTATCGGTTATACTTGAAAAGTATCCACTACATGAGGATAAACACATTGGAGAAAATTTTATCATTTCGTTTACTGAGCATCTTGGGGTTTGTGAAGACGATAAAAAGGAAACATCCACTGTGATTCGCTTACAAAAGCTTATGCCAGGGCAACACCTTTAAAAGTTATGTTTCAAAATTGGGCCATTAACCAAAATTTTTAGCGCTAATTATGATTGATGCATTAACTATTTCAACATATATCGTGAACTTCAGAGGTTTTGAGTCTTACCAATAGTTGAATCTATAAAATCACTGTTTCTAAACCATCGTGCTGTGGCATGCTTACAGATAGCATTTTGTATCCAATAATAATTGAATCTCATGGTTGCTTCCTTGTGTTGTTAAGCCATTCATACATTAGAGAATAAAAATACCATAATGGTCAGCAAAACTGAAATAAGAAGAGTTGTTGAGCTAAAGAGGCGATTCAGCCAGTTGTCTGCTAGTTTACGCAAAAGATTCGTAGGGTGGTCGCCATAATAGTTGTATTGGTATTTTTCAACCATTAGATGTCTATACAGCCCTCTAATGATGCCCACTGTCAAGTGAATAAACAATAACATCGTAATCATGGATCCTGCATTCAAATCCCCAGATATTCTAATCATTTGTTCTTAATGGCATCACCTACTCCAATAAAAGGAATTGCACCTGCACCGGTCACCTCTGGTAGAATTCCGTTCCATTTTTCTATGGCCTTAAGGTTTGCTTCTATCTTTCTTAGCTCAATAAGGTCTGGTGAAATATTCATTTTTTGTAATCGCAACGCCTCGGCTTCGGCTGTTGCCGCAGCAATGGTTTGTTCAGCTTCGACCTTTATCCTGTCCAAGTCTCTTTTTGCCTTCAATGCATTTTGTTCAGCCGTTTGCTTAGCTTCAATGGCATCTGTAAAGGTTTGGGAAAAACTAAATGAGATAATCGAAAAAGCATCAACCGATATGTTGGACGCGAGCAATCTTGAAGTGAGTGCCTGTTGCATTTCGGTACTGACAGCCGGCCTCTTAGTGATCAATTCCTCGGCTGTATATCTGGCGGACACTGCTTTCATTACTTCCTGAATGGCAGGGTCAATGATACGTTCTTTAAATTCCACTCCAATGGTTTGATAAACCAAGTTTGCCTTATCGGGTATGATGTGGTAATTGAGGGCCACGGATAAATCCACATCCTGTAAATCAGATGAGGAAGAAGCTGCATCTGTCATAGCCTTTTGAATTTTTACGTCCATTAGAATAACGGTCTGTACAATAGGTATTTTGAAATGGATTCCCTCATTCAAGACGTTCTCCTGCACGGCACCAAAATTCTGGACAACTCCTCGCTCACCTGCGCCAATCTGAACCCATGGTTTAAATGCAAACAGTAATATTATCAATGCACCAATAACGAACAATTTTCTCCATTTACCTTTTTTCAGTATGTTCTTTATTTCACCCATAGGGTCATTATCCATAGTAATCAAGTTTAATTATAAAGATAGGATTTCACGTATCCAAGCATGTTGTACTAATCCAGGACAATCTTACATAAATCACACATGCAGAATTTGAGATGGGATGCTATTGGCTCAAGTCTTTCCAATTAAAAATTTGTTGTCTTAAAAAAGAGGTGATTTTGGCACAAAAGAAAGCATTGGACTATTCGCCCCTAGCGGAAGGTTTTTTTAAACCAAAAGGGCATTTTAAGCTTCAGCAAGGCGTTCTAGGGGTGTTTGACAACTATATGGCCTTTTGCGCTTTAGAGAGGTCTTGTCAGCAGGCCGGAAGTGTCAAGAATTTAAGTTAAAAATAGCTCTTACTGGCTATTTTATATGTCTTAGTATCTTGTTAAACTTACCCCAATCATGTTACATTAGACTATCTTTACATTTTATAAAATGTGTAGATAAGGGTGTATATTACGCCTATCACAAGCAAGTAAATAGAGGAGGACTTATGAAGCAGATAAAGAAAGGATTTCAGGACAGCAATAGTGGTATTGACAGGCCATTGTCGCGCCACGAAAGCTGGAAAAATAACCGTAGGCATACTGCCATAAAATTAATACGGTTTTCTTAGGGAATAGGAATGTTAAAGAGGGCGAAAGCCCTCTTTTTTATTGAATATCTTTTTTGTCCAACATATCCATTTTTAGTATGCTCTGCACAATTAGGTAATGGGCCCGTAAATGGCAAATTCCTTTTCTTTTTCAATGGCCCAAATGGTGTTGCCATAATCAAAATGCCAATACTCCTTTAGGTCACATACAAAATCTTCATCTTCAAATAAATTGATGAGCAGGGCTCTATTTTTCTTCGCCTCGGGACTAATATCCGGATAGTAGGGATAGCACTTTTTTGAAAGGTCAATCTCTAATCCGTTGTTGGTGCCAAAATTCATTACACCATCTTCGATCTTATCATATATCAAAGCGTCTACTGCTCCACCTGTAACATGCATCGACTTTGTAGGGGGCGCGATGAAATAACTAATGATCTGTATAATATCGCCATCCGATTTTTCTGGATGTTTTTTTTTAAAGGAAGCAAATGTGGTATCCCAAAGAAGTTGCTGATGTTCAAAAGACCTCCAAGTGGAGCGAATGATCAGAATTTTATCTTGCTGGTCTAATATTTTGCTGATTCGGCCTATTTTTTCGATAATAGCTTCCCGGACCAAGTATTGATAATCTTCCAAAATTGATGGTTCAAAAATCAAATTAAAATTCGTATCCATCAAACTCACCAATTGCGAATGATTTTCTCGAATCCAAATGGAGGGAGTTAAAAGTTTATGCTGAAGGTCTTTTACCTCGACCGCGTCACAGTATGCTTGCACATTCATATAGGTTGACCGTGTTTTTTGAAATGTTTGGAGTGCCAAATGCCCTTAATAGCGCACAATAATTGAGGTCGAAGGCTACGGTATCGCCCACTTTTAAACTTGTTTCGGTATTATCTATCAACATATGATCACTACTAGCTCCCAACACAATTATTTTTTGTTTTGGA
>CALGQU010000117.1 GCA_937959125.1 uncultured Croceitalea sp. | reverse complement strand
TACACGGGAATCGATATCCCCGCTCATGATAATGTATCGGTTTGGGTATTTGGTGCCTCTTTTTATAGCCACTACATTGACTACCCAAACGTCTTTGGTAATACGCTGATTGGCTCCTTGTTCCACCAAATCCTTTTGGTAGAAAACTTCCAAACAATCATTGCAATCCGTAGATATTTTATCGAACCCACCCTTTATCCATCGTCTAGCGGCCCCAATTCCCCGTGTTTGGGAAATCGTATCACTAAGGGTGTGCCGTGTTCCAAAATTGGCCAAAGTTTCAATGTCATTGGCAATACGTTCCGAGGATACGGAGTTGATGATTTCATACATCCTATCGTCTGTTTGGGAAAAGCCCAAAGCGCAGCTAAATAGTACTACTAGTAACGTTGTTCTCATATTAAGAAATATCATATTTTTTATAAAACAAATAAGAATGAAGCCCGCATAGTGGGCCAAGTAAGGCATAGATAAAACCTGGTGAACCATATCCGATACCAATTTTAAGATACGCAATGCAAAGGGATATTAAGGCCACAATCACAAAAATTAGAAAATGCCTAAAATAAAAATAGAGTTGTATGGAATTTGAGGTATCCTTTGATTTTTTATGAGCCCTGTGATACATTAGCGAGAAGCACAAAAAAATTAAGAGGAAACCCATTCCATATAAAAGAAATAAGGAAGCAAGGCTCTCAGGTGTCTTTACGCCTTCGCCCATCCAGGATTGTACAAGCGACTTTAACGGAAAAACATAGTAGAGGACAAAAAAGAGCAGTATAGCGTTACAAGCAATAATCCAATTGTCCATATAATTGGTCCTCCTAAAAAAATTATAATGCACCCACCATAACGCTAGGAGCACAAAGAAACTTACAAAAAAGCTTAAAAAGTTGGTTGCCTCACTCTTATTAATTGTAGTAAAATCTGAACCCATATCAAAATTGACGACCATCAATGTTGCAGCAAAGGCAAAAACAGCGTCGCTAAAAGCTTCTATACGGCTTATATTATGTAGGTATTTCACTTTTGAAAATTATTGAATAAAAGTGACTCTGGCAATCTTGTTGTTTTCTACCTCGTAAATGGCAATGGCACTGAACGTATTGCCATTTGCAGTGACTTCTTCTTGATCCACTACTTTCTTGCCAAGAACGATCCTATTTGTAATCTTGCAGTGCAGGTCTGGCGTGGTCTTAAAAAAACCGCGATACATTTCTTTAAACGCCTCCTTTCCCTCGCCAACCAAAGTGTTGGGATAGGAATACACTTTTACTGTATCTGAAAATGCTGCGGCGAACGCTTCCAAATCCCGTTTGTTATAGGCTTGTAGTTGCTCATCTACCACTGCCCTTGGTGAGGTGAGCGATACAAAAGCGATTCTGCTTGCATTAGGACTTACCGCAATCCGGCTAATGCCGTGAATCTCTTCCTGTGGAAAATAAACAAGCTGTTGCCATGGTTTTTTCTTGCCCGGGTTTGTCATAACCAAAGATTTATCCGCTCCGGCCAGGAGGGTACCATCGGGTAACCAGCACATATCTTCTGTTTGGTTATAGGTGGGGACAATGTACATGGTTTTCCCAGAAATGGGATTTAATGATTTAATTTCCCAGATCTCTTTTTCTTTGCTAATGTAGCTCACCAAAAGTGTGTTGGGAATCTTATGCAACGACCGACCTACATTTTTTGCTACCGTTTTATGGGTTCCCTTCATAAGGTCCGCGACGACCAAGTCCATTCTTTTTTCAATCAATACGGTACAAACTATGGTATTGGGGTCCACCCAAACATGATACCCTACTTTTAAACCTTTTAACAAGACTTCTGAGGCTCCTGTTTTAAGATCATAGGCGTACAAACGTTGTAATCCGTCCAAATCCAACCTAATGGCGGATACTGCTTCCCTACCTGGCATTTTTAATGGCGAATATTCGCTACCCGTAGGCGTATCTGACAGCCATTTCTTTGTACTTCCATCCTCTATGTTAAACTGGAGGATATCGGTTTGTTCCGATCGCGTGGAGGAAAATAATACCGTGGCATCATCTACAAAGGAAGGTTGGTTGTCATACCCTTTGTTGTTAGCGATATTCTTAGGATTCGATAAAGTAATGGTATCATTTGCCGTACTTAGGTCAAAGAGGTAGATCTCCGTTTCCGTCTGGGAAAAGCACAACTGCGTGATAAGAGATATAACTAGTAAATAATAGTAATTTTTCAAAATCAAGTGTTTAAAAATTGCGCAAGTAGTTCCCGTACTTTTTTGGTGCCTTCAACATGATATTTGGCCTGTGTTTTTTGCAAGCCCACTTTTACGGTTACCGCGGTTTTAGGGAGTTCTTGAAACATAAATTCATCGGTCCAATCATCGCCAATGGCAAAAACAAAATCGTAATTATCTTCCCCTAACATACGGACGGAAGCCCTGCCTTTGTTGACGTTGCTGCTTTTGACTTCCATGACCTTATTCCCATTTAGTACACTAATGTCATCATTACCTATTAGGCTTGTCAATACCGTATTGAGTTCCGTAGCTCGTTTATTGCCAAAATCTGGGTCTGTATTTCTGTAATGCCAAGCTAGGGAATAATTTTTTTCTTCGATAAAAGAACCAGGTGTTCGATCTACAAAAGATTCCAAGACGGGCATTATTTTTTCCATCCAATCGCCTTTTACCTTTTCCAATAATTTGAAATCCTCACCATTTCTGGAAATCCATACGCCATGCTCGACAATCATATTATATTTCTTGTGTAGGAACCATCTGCTAAAGGTATCCTTGTCACGGCCACTGATTAAAAAAAGCGTAGTTCCTTTTTGGAGGTGAAGCCCGTCCAACAATTCATATAAGGCATCATCTGGAGAGGCTTTCTGTGGATCCTTATGGAAACCGGCAAGGGTACCATCATAATCCAAAAACAATAACCGTTTGGTTGCTCCTCTATAATCCTTTAAAACTGTTTCTAGGATATTATCGTTCATTTTTTGCGATACGTAGGCAGTTTCTCCCTTCCTTTGGGTTTTAAGTGCTTTCATAAACTCATTGGCCCAAACTTCAACATTATAGCGTTTTAATCGGTTTTGTAAGAACATGTTACGGGCCACTTGTTCTTCTTTGGGCATGGTAATGGCATGTTTTAAGGTATCTGCCTGTTGCTCAAAGTTATTGGGGTTGATGAGCAATGCCTCGTTCATTTCGTAGGCGGAACCGGCCATTTCGCTTAAAATAAGAACACCTGTTTTATCGGTTCTGGTCGCAATGTATTCTTTGGCCACCAAATTCATCCCGTCCCGCAAAGGGGTCAACCAAGCAATATCGCTGGAAGTATATAAATCGATAAGGTTTTCAAAGGGCATAGACCGGTAAAAATACCAGATAGGCGTCCAATTTACGGTAGAGAGTTCCCCGTTGATACGCCCTACCAGTTCATCAACCTCTTTTTTAAGCAACTTGTACTGTGGCACGTTGGATCGCGAGGGAACGGCCAAAATAATCAAACGTACTTTTTCCTTGTATTGTGGGTATTTATTCAAAAAATATTCAAAAGCGTTCAAACGTTTGGCAATGCCCTTACTGTAATCCAAGCGATCTATGGAAACGATGAGTTTGGTATCTGGGGCCGACTTTTTATGTTCATCCAGTTTTAATTGAAAATCGGAGCGATCTTTACCTTTTCTTGCAACGCCCATCTTTGCGGCATTGGCAAACTTATCGTAATCAATACCCATGGGAAAGGAATCTACCTTTATCACCCTATTTTCTAAATAAATATCATTGAAACTCACATCCAGGCCCAAGAGACGTCGTACGGAACTTAGAAAATGGCGTTCATAATCATAGGTATGGAATCCAATAAGATCGGCACCCAATAATCCCTTCAAAACCTCCTCCCGCCAAGGTAGGGTCCTAAAAATCTCATAAGACGGAAATGGAATATGTAAAAAGAACCCTATGGTAGCGTTAGGACGTTTTTCCTTGACCATCTGGGGCACCAACATCAATTGGTAATCATGGACCCAAATGATATCGTCATCATCCGCCTTTTCCAAGATGGCATCCGCAAATTTTTGGTTTACGGCTTTGTAGCTGCTCCAAAAATCTAATTCAAACTCCGTATATTCCAGAAAATAATGGAACAATGGCCAAATAGTACGATTGCTAAACCCAAAGTAAAACCCATCAATATCATCTTTGGTAAGCCCTACTTTGGAGCACGCATGCTCCAACAAAGCCTCGTCTATTTTTTCCGATAGTTGCTCCGGAATATCCTCATCCGTTAAACCGGACCACCCTATCCATAGGCTTTCACCACCTTTGTGTACCGATTTCATTCCCGTTGCCAAACCACCTACACTAGGTATTGCCGATAAGCCACCGTCACTAATTTGCAATTGTACTGGCAGCCTATTGGAAATAATTATAGTTTTACTCATAAATAAAGATTAAGACCTAAAAATGTAATAAAAGTGGTGTTTTTTCGATTATAAAGAAAGAAAAAACCTACAATTAAAGCAGTAAATTAAAATTTCCCTATGGATAACCTAAATTACGGAATAATTGGAAACTGTAGAAGTGCGGCACTAATTTCCGAGACCGGATCACTAGATTGGTGTTGTTTGCCCCAGTTTGATTCTACATCGGTTTTTGCAAAGCTTTTGGACGATGCCCAAGGCGGTAATTTTGAGATCATAACCCGGTACAATTATGAAATCACCCAAAAGTACCACCCTAATACCGCCATACTGATTACCCGTTTTTCCGATGGGGAAAACACCTTTGAACTGCATGATTTTATGCCTAGGTACCACAAATTAACGGGCAAGTACAACGCGCCACCAGAAATCGTACGCTATGTAAAGCATATCTCAGGAGCGCCCAAGTTTTCTGTCCAATACAATCCTAAATTGGAGTATGCTATTGGAGAAACGGTCAACCATGTAAAAGGAAATTTCATAGTCAGCCTAACGGAGAAGGAAAAGTTTGACACCTTATTTTTGTATACCTCCTTCAATAAAAACTATGTGCTTTCGGGTGAGGAGATTACCTTAAAAGAAGATGGATACTTTTTGGTCTGTTATAACGAAAAGGTATTAAAACCTACAACCGAAAAGATGTCCTTGGAGTTGGAGCGTACCAAGATTTATTGGTTGGATTGGGTAGACAGGACTCCCCATTACAAACAATTCAATGAACAAATTATACGTAGTGCCATAACCCTTAAGATGTTGACCTACGATAAGACCGGTGCGGTATTGGCTGCAGCTACCACCTCTTTACCAGAGACTATTGGCGAGGTACGCAACTGGGACTATCGGTTTTGTTGGATTAGGGATGCCTCCATGGTGATCAAGGTAGTTTCTGAGTTGGGGCATAAAAATTCCGCCAAGCGCTATCTACAATTTATTATAGACTTGATGCCGGATAAGGACGAAAAGCTCCAGATCATGTACGGGATCAACAAGGAGAAGAAACTGACGGAGCAAACGTTGGAGCATTTAGAAGGCTATAAAGGTTCTAAACCGGTACGTATTGGAAATGCGGCATACAAACAGAAACAAAATGATATTTATGGGATTCTGATGGATGTTATTTATGAGCAATTGAACCGTTTTAGTAACGATATCGAAAATGGGGAGGAACTATGGAGCATCACCAAAGGAATCGTTTGGATCGTTAGCAAGCACTGGCAAGAACCGGACAAAGGTATTTGGGAGTTTAGAGGAGAGGATAGACACTTCACCTTTTCCAAAGTGTTGTGTTGGGTAGCGCTGGATCGGGCCATAAAAGTGGCCAAGATTTTTGGGAAACACCGAAAGATCGAGAAATGGGCCAGTTTGGAAAAAGCTATCAAAGCGGATATCCATGAGAATGCTTGGAACCCAGAAGTGAACGCTTTTGTACAATCTTACGGTTCCCATGATCTGGATGCTTCCGTATTATTGATGGAGTCCTATGGATTCATAGAGGCCAAAGACCCCAAGTATGTGAGTACCGTAAAGGCCATTGAAAAAGACTTGAGTAATGATGGGCTATTGTATCGTTATAAGAACGAGGATGATTTTGGATTGCCTTCCTCATCCTTTACCATCTGTACCTTTTGGTTCATCAACGCCCTGTTTAAAATTGGGGAGGAAGAAAAAGCCTTGGCCCATTTTGAACGATTATTGGGGTATAGCAACCATTTAGGATTGTTTAGTGAAGATATTGATTTTAAGACAAAACGTTTGTTGGGGAATTTTCCGCAGGCCTATTCGCATTTGGCACTTATTGAATGTGCTATCAATTTCTCTAAAAAGCAACGGGAGGAGCGTATATTGGAAACCATTAGTTAACCTAAAATATTGCTCGCCGTTTTTACTATTTTTTCCAGTAGTTGATTAAGATGTTCCGCAGTGGTAAAAGGATTCATTAAGGTGGTCCTTAAATACAGCTTGCCCCTTAGTTTGGTTTGGACCAAGTAATACTCGCCATCTTCTAAAAGTACTTGACGAATACGGGCGTTACTATCATTTAATTCCTCATTTTTTAGTTCGGGATTTATATACCTAAAGCATAAAATATTGGACATGGGTTCCGTTGCCAATTCAAAATTTGGATGGTCTTCAATCATTCCGGCAAAGTCTTGGGCCAAATCGTATTGACGGGTAACGTATTGGTCAAAAAGCTGATCCCCATAAAATTTGAGCAGGGCAAACCAGTGCAAGCACATCATGGTCTTGGTACATTCAAATGTTCTTCTGCCGCTGTTGTACCATTCATCCTCCGTAGTATCGTCCAAAAGATAGTCGGCTTTCTGACTAAAGGTATGCTCAGCATGTTTACGGTCTCTAAAGAGCAGGGCTGTAGTTATGGTGGGCATTAGCATCATTTTATGTCCGTCAATAACTATGGAATCCGCTTCTTGGGCACCATCCAAGAGGTAGCCATACTTTTTTGAGTATATGGCGGCTCCTCCATGGGCGCCATCTACATGGAACCACAATCCATACTTTTTTGCAAATTGGGCAATGGTTTTCAAATCATCGTAAGCTCCCGTGGCCGTAGAAGGCGCGCTCCCAACAATGGCAAAAATCTCGATGCCCTTGGATAAGGATTCTTTATACAAGGGTTCCAGTTGCTCCGTATCCATGGCGAAATTGGCCTTTGCAGGAATTTTAACGATGCCCTGCTCACCCAGCCCCATGATTTTTGCGGCACGGTCCACACAATAGTGCGCTTCTTCACAAACCAGTATTCCAAGGGGAGCGGTATGGCCTTCATTCCAAACATCATGGGTTACTTTTGCTTTTCTTGCGGATAATAAAGCGGTTAGGTTAGCCAATGTTCCCCCAGAGGTCAAAAAGCCTCCCGCATTGGACCCAAAACCAAACTTCTCGCCTAATTTTTCTATAACGATACGTTCAATAGCGTTTGGGGACATTCCCATCTCATATACCGCCATACCGTTGTTAAGCAGATTACTGAGCATTCCTGTTAGTACGGTAAGAGGGGCGGTAACCCCAACTTGGTGTCCAACATACTTTGGATGGTGGGTATGGGTGGTACGGTTTAGGATTTCTTTAAAAAAGTCGGCTTGATTACCATCCGTCAAGAATCCCCTCCAAAAGTCCAACTCGTTTTCCGGTGGGTTCCAAGCTAAGGTTTTGGACTGTATTCCTTTCGTGGTACGTTCAAGATGTCCCGAAATTTCAGCTAGGACGTCCTTGCCCAACTGTTCAAAGTCTTTGGTTAAAAATGCTTTTTCCAAAAGGGATTCATCCATAGGATAAATGTAACCCCTTGAACACAGATATAAAAGACAAGTATAAAAAAACCGCCCAAAAAGGGCGGTTTTCAGTTCTACTTCCCGTTAGAAGTAACTATTTGAATTAGTCAAAGGTGTAACCGTTATCTGCAGCTATTTTATCCGAAATCTGTGTGCGTAAGGCAACTACATTTGGGTTATTGGTATATTTTGTAAAGCGTTTAAGCCCCATAAGCATCATGCGTTGTTCATCGCCCTCTGCAAAGGATACAATAGCTTCTTTTCCTTTTTGGATAACGATGTCCGTTGCTCGGTACAAATGCAATTTAGACATGGCAATTTGCGTAGCTTGGGCTTCTTCGCCAAAACGTTTGGCATTCTTTTCAGTTCGTAAGATAGCGGATTCCGCCAAGTAAACCTGAATTAAAATATCGGAAGCGGACATGAGCAATTGTTGGTGCTGTTCTAATTGCGGACCAAATTTTTGAACCGCACTCCCGGCAACCATGAGAAAAACCTTTTTTAAACGTTTTACCAGGTCCTTTTCCTCAGCAAACAATTCTGAAAAGTCCGGTGTGTCAAAAGACGGTATTCCCATCAGTTCCTCACCCACGGCGGTAGCTGGGCCTAAAAGATCTACATGGCCCTTCATCGCTTTTTTGACCAACATGCCTACGGCCAACATCCTGTTGATTTCGTTGGTGCCTTCATAGATTCTGGATATACGGGCATCGCGCCAAGCGGATTCCATTGGGGTATCGGCACTAAAGCCCATACCACCAAAAATTTGTACCCCTTCATCAGCGGTTTCCTGTACATGTTCCGAAACGGCAACTTTTAAGATAGAACATTCAATGGCATATTCCTCAACCCCTTTAAGTTCTGCTTCTTGGTGCGTATTTCCTTCAGCTTCCCTAATCGCTATCCGATCTTCAATATTCTTAGCTGCGCGATAACATGCGGATTCATCCACATAGGCATTGGTAGCCATATCGGCAATTTTTGCTTTAATGGCCCCAAAGCTTATTATCGGCGTTTTAAACTGAATACGCTCGTTGGCGTATTTTGCAGCTTCGTTGATAACGCGTCGTTGCGCTTCCAAACAGGCCGCAGCCAGCTTGATACGTCCAACGTTCAAAGCGTTCATGGCAATCTTAAAACCATTCCCACGTTCTGACAGCATGTTCTCCACAGGAACCTTGGTTTCATTAAAGAATACCTGACGGGTAGAGGAGGAGTGGATTCCTAATTTCTTTTCCTCATCACCCAAGGTAATACCATTGCTAGGGTCATTTTCAACGATAAATCCGGTAATGTTCTTATCGTCCCCAATACGCGCAAAAACAATGAACAGACTGCAAAATCCTGCATTGGAAATCCACATTTTCTGTCCGGTTATGCTATAGTGTTTGCCATCTTCTGATAACACGGCTTTGGTCTTCCCAGAATTGGCATCGGAACCGGCCCCCGGCTCCGTTAAACAGTAAGCGCCAAACCATTTGCCAGAAGCTAGTTTAGGTACGTACTTCATTTTTTGCTCTTCGGTTCCATATAGGGTTATTGGCATAGTACCAATACCTGTATGTGCTCCAAAAGCGGTGCTAAAAGAGCCTGTAGCCCCGGAAATATAATCGCAAACCAACATAGTGGACACAAAGCCCATGCCCATACCTTCATATTTTTCCGGTACGGCAATACTTAAAAGACCGAGTTCGCCGGCCTCGCGCATACATTCTTCCGTATAGGCGTAATCCTTTTTTTCAAAGCGTTCCCAATGGTCCCAAAGTTTACGATCAACAAACTCCTTGGTGCTATCACGCATCATGCGCTGTTCTTCGCTCAGATCTTCCAGTGTAAAGACGTCTTCGCAGTCCACTTCCTTGACCAAAAATTGACCACCTCTGAGTATATCTTTTTGTATTGTTTCCATATGTTTTAGATTAAAGAATCAAGAGTCAAGAAGTAAGACTAGGGATTTAGTCCTCCTTGGAACCCTGAAATCATTTTTTGTAGTTGTTGTATTTTATTTTCTAAATCCTTGAATTTTTTTTGGTCGATATAGTTTTGGCGATAGGCAACTATAAGTTGGGTTTCCCATTCAAAAGCGGAACCTAAACTATTCTCGATGTATCTATTTAAATGTTTATCGGTCGATTTACTGGTACCTTCTGCAATATTCGACGGAATGGATACGGAACATCTTGCCAATTGGGCGGATAAGTTGAATTGTTCAGCATTGGGAAATGTTTTTATCATGGTATAGGTTTCATCGACCAAATTCATGCCTTCTTCCCAAATTTTCAACTTTTTAAAATTATGCCTCCTCATGTCTTGATTCTTGCCTCTGGGTTCTTGCTTCTACGAAAGAAACTCAAATATCCCGGCGGCACCTTGTCCCGTTCCCACGCACATGGTTACCATGCCGTGTTTTCCTTGCATGTTTCGCTTGCGCATTTCATCAAACAATTGGACGGATAATTTTGCTCCCGTACAACCTAACGGATGTCCTAAAGCAATAGCTCCCCCGTTTACGTTTACGATATCCTGATTAAGGCCAAGCTCTCGCATAACGGCCAAAGACTGGGAAGCAAAAGCTTCGTTCAATTCTATCAATTCAATATCATTTTGTTTTAATCCTGCTTGCTTTAATGCTTTTGGCACTGCGGCTACCGGTCCGATACCCATAATTCTTGGGGGTACCCCGGCGGCGGCATAGTTTACCAAACGCGCTACAGGTTCCAAATTGAGTTCCTTCACCATTTCTTCGCTCATCACCATTACAAAGGCTGCGCCATCACTGGTTTGTGAGGAATTCCCCGCAGTAACACTGCCGTTGGCGGCAAATACGGGCCGTAGTTTGGCCAATGCCTCTTTTGATGTTCCTTTTCTCGGACCTTCATCCTTGGTTACTGTATATTTTTTGGAGTCTTTTTTTCCGTTGGCACCCACAAAGGTTTGCTCCACTTCAATAGGCACTATTTGATCTTGGAAACGGTCTTCAGCTAAAGCTCTTAGTGCTTTCATATGGGAATTATAGGCAAATTCATCCTGATCTTCCCTAGAAACCTTATATTCTTGGGCTACGGCCTCAGCGGTATTTCCCATGCCCCAATAGTAATCTTCATGACCGGCATTCACCAAATCATAGTTGAGCTCTGTTTTGAACCCTGTCATGGGCACGGAACTCATACTTTCTGCGCCTCCGGCAATAATACAATCTGCCATTCCTGCCTGGATCTTGGCAGAAGCGATACCTATGGTTTCCAATCCTGAGGAACAAAAACGGTTGACGGTAACACCGGGCACATCAACAATATCCAATCCCATTAGGGAAATCAGTCGTGCCATGTTGAGTCCTTGTGATCCTTCTGGCATGGCGTTCCCTACAATAACATCATCGATTCTTTTTTTATCAAAATCAGGGAGTTGCCCCACTAAATGTTGAATAGTCTCTGCGGCAAGTTCGTCCGCCCTTTTAAAACGGAAACCTCCTTTTTTGGATTTCCCAACTGCCGTTCTGTAACCTTTTACTATATATGCTGTTTTCATTATATTCAGATTTTAGATTCAAGAACCAAGAATAAAGACTGTGTCTTGGTTCTTATGTCTTTTTTCTAGTTTCTTAAAGGTTTCCCCGTTTTCAACATATGCTGTATGCGCTCCAATGTTTTGCGTTCGGTACACAGGGACAAGAAAGCCTCTCGTTCAATATCCAAAAGGTATTGTTCGGATACGTAACTGGGTTCGGATAAATCACCACCAGCCATTACATAGGCCAGTTTGTTGGCAATCTTCTTATCGTGTTCGCTAATATACCTGCTGGCTTCCATGGAATCCGTTCCTACCAAGAACATCCCTAATGCCTGTTTTCCCAATACTTTGACATCCTTTCTTGCCGGAGGTCTCGTATAACCGGATTCTGCCATAAGTTTTGCATGTGCCTTAGCCGTTGCTATCTGTCGGTCTTTATTGACCACAACAACATCTTTTCCTTTTTGTAGGATGCCCGAATCGAAGGCTTCGTATGCCGATGTGGATACTTTGGCCATTCCAATGGTCAAGAAATATTCCTGTAGGATGTTCAATTCCACATCGCCCGGTCTAAAGGAATCGGACGCCCGCAAGGCCATTTCCTTGGATCCACCGCCGCCGGGAATCACCCCAACACCAAATTCTACCAAACCGATATAAGACTCCGCTGCCGCTACAACTTTATCCGCGTGTAGTGAAATCTCGCATCCCCCACCCAATGTCATACCATGGGGTGCGGCTACCGTTGGAATAGAGGAGTAGCGCATACGCATTACCGTATCTTGGAACATTTTAATGGCCATATTAAGCTCATCATATTCCTGCTCTACGGCCATCATAAAAATCATCCCAATATTGGCACCTACGGAGAAGTTGGCGGCTTGGTTACCTACGACCAACCCTTGGAAATCTTTTTCCGCAATATCGATCGCCTTGTTAAGACCGGCAAGGACATCGCCACCTATGGTGTTCATTTTGGATTGAAACTCCAAATTAAGGATACCATCCCCTAAATCTTCTATGACGGCACCTGAGTTTTTGAATACTTCCTTGGATTTTCTAATATTATCCAGGATGATGAAAGCATCCTGTCCCGGTATTTTCACCATGTTCTTTGATGGGATATCATAGAAATAGGTAGCCCCATCTTTTACGGAGTAGAAGGAATCAATATTGGCAGCTTTCATTTCCGCTACCCAAGCGGCCGCTTCTTGGTTTTCCGCCCCTATAAATTCCAAGCCTTTGTCCAGACCAACTGCATCCCAAATTTGGAATGGACCGTGTTCCCAGCCAAAACCAGCTTTCATGGCATCATCAATCTTATAAAGCTCATCCGTAATTTCTGGAATCCTATGGGATACATAGGCGAACAATTGCCCAAAACTCTTTCTGTAGAATTCCCCGGCCTTGTCTTTTCCGCTTGCCAAAACAGCAAACCTATCCACTACATTATCAATGGTCTTGGTAAGTTCCAAGGTGGCAAACTTTGCACTTTTCTTGGAGCGATAGTCCATCGAATCCAAATCCAAGGTCAGGATTTCCGTCTTTCCCTTGGCATCCTTCGATTTTTTATAAAAACCTTGCTTTGTTTTGCTGCCCAACCATTTGTTTTTCATCATAGTAGAGATGAAATCCGGCAGGGAAAAGAGCGCATGACGCTCGTCATCCTTACAATTTTCTGCGATACCATTGGCCACGTGTACTAGCGTATCCAGTCCAACAACATCTACGGTTCTAAAGGTTGCGGACTTTGGCCGACCTATTACGGGGCCTGTAAGTTTATCCACTTCCTCAACGGTCATGCCCATTTCCTTAACGGTATGGAACAGACTTTGGATACTGAATATCCCAATCCTATTTCCAATAAAGGCCGGAGTATCTTTGGCCACTACCGAAGTTTTTCCCAAAAATTGTTCGCCGTAGCCATTTAGGAATTCTAGCACATCGGCATCCGTTTTTGGGCCTGGGATAATCTCGAATAATTTTAAATACCTGGCCGGGTTGAAGAAGTGTGTACCACAAAAATGCTTTTGAAAATCATCACTGCGCCCTTCGGACATAAATTTTATGGGAATACCTGAGGTGTTCGATGTGATCAGGGTACCCGGTTTGCGGTGTTTTTCCAGGTTCTCAAAAACCTGTTTTTTAATGTCCAAACGCTCAACTACTACTTCAATGATCCAATCTACCCCACTGATTTTGGCAATATCATCTTCTAAGTTTCCAGTAGTGATGCGTTGTGCAAATTTCTGATGGTAGATAGGCGAGGGCTTGGATTTTAACGAAGCCATTAAGGAATCGTTCACCAAGCGATTACGTACGATTTTGTCATCTAAAGAAAGTCCTTTTGCCTTTTCTTTTTCCGTAAGTTCCCTGGGCACGATGTCCAGCAATAACACCTCGACCCCAATATTGGCAAAATGGCAAGCAATGCCACTACCCATAATACCTGAGCCTATAACGGCAACTTTGTTGATATGCCTTTTCATGTAACGTGAAGGATTAATTTGTTGTTTTTGTATAAATCTTTTTATCTAGAATGAGCTTGTTGATAACGTCTATGGTTTTAAAGAACCCATTGATATCTTCTTTTTGTAAATGGGCTTGCACTACCTCGTTAAAACGTAATACAACCTCTTTTGAGTCCTCTCTTTTTTCCAAACCTAACGCGGTAAGATGGATGAGCACTCCTCTACCATCATTAGGATTGGGTTTTCTTTCAATAAACCCTTTTTCCTCTATACTTTTTAAAATTCGCGAAAGACTTGTAGATTCCATTCCCATTTTGGGCCCCAAGGCGGTGCTTGGCGTTCCTTGCTTTGGGTCAATGCTCAACAAGGTAAACCCAATGGCCATGGTTAAGCCGTAGTCTTTTGCTTCCTCATTGTACATTTTAATAACTGCTTGCCAGGTTGCCCGTAAGGCGTAATCTATGGTCAAATCTTTCATGAACTCAAAAATTCAAACCCAAATATAGTTAAAATTTATTATGCATGCATAATAAATTTTAAAGAAAAGCTGTCCTAGGCCCTATTTTTTGAAGCCTGTTAATCTTCCTTTTGATTACGTTTTTTAAGTTCTGAACTTATTGAAGAAGAGAAGAGTATAGGAATAAAACAAATAGGCATAAAAACGGTTGGAATCAAATAAATTAGGTTGGATTCCTTATTATGGGAAATTCCGTAAATAGCGATACCCAAAGCAAAGCACATGACAAATAGGCCACATACACCTACGATGAGCATTACTTTATTCATTTTTTTAAGCTTGTCGGTACTGTATTTTTCAAAAGCCATATTTTCTATGTGATAGTGGTCTTATAGGTAAACAATATCAACGGGCATAGATATCATTGTACAATGCAATATATTTTTCTTTGATGATCTTACGGCGCAACTTCATGGTAGGGGTCAAATGCCCGTCATCTATACTCCAAACATCAGGGGTCAACCTAAACTGTTTTATTTTTTCCCATTTTGCAAAGCTTTCATTGCATGTGGCGATCTCTGCTTGGTATTGTTCCAGTACCCTGGGATTGACAATGATATCCGAATTTTCTGGAATGGTAATATCATTTTCCTTGGCCCATTGGTGCAGATACTCAAAATCTGGTTGTATTATGGCAGCAGGCATTTTTTCCCCTTCCCCGACCACCATTAATTGCTCGATGAAACGGGATTGTTTAAAACGGTTCTCCAATAACTGTGGTGCAACATATTTACCCCCGGAGGTCTTGAACATTTCCTTTTTACGATCCGTAATTTTAAGGAAGCCTTCTGCATCTACTTCCCCAATATCACCGGTATGGAAGTAGCCGTCAATAATAACCTCCTCGGTTTTTTTCTGGTCTTTATAGTAGCCCATCATTACTTGTGGGCCTTTGATACAGATTTCGCCATCATCCGCAATTTTAACTTCGGTATCCGGAAGGGCTTTCCCTACGGTGCCAATTTTAAAGCCATTGTTTCGCATATCGTTGACGGACACCACGGGCGATGTTTCCGTAAGGCCATAGCCTTCCATCAATCCAAATTCGGCCGCATTGAAAATTCGTGCTAAACGGGGCTGCAAAGCGGCACTACCGGAGGCTATGGTGTTTAAGTTACCGCCCAATCCTTCTTTCCATTTGCTAAAAATAAGTTTACGGGCTATCGCCAATTTACGTTCGTACCACCATCCGTTCTTTGCATAGGGCTCATATTTAAGTCCAAGATCTACTGCCCAAAAGAAGAGTTTCTTTTTAAGCCCGGTAAGGGCATAGCCCTTTGCAATGATTTTGTCGTATACTTTTTCCAAAAGCCTAGGTACTGCGGTCATCACATGAGGTGCAACCTCCTTTAGGTTGTCGCTTATGGTTTCCAAAGATTCTGCATAATATACACTGGTCCCGGTATATTGGTAGAGGTAAATGAGCAT
>CALGQU010000116.1 GCA_937959125.1 uncultured Croceitalea sp. | reverse complement strand
CATACCTAACTTTATAAATTAGGTTAATTTAAAGTTTTTTGTCTAACTTTTTAGGGTGTATTTCCTTTTTTTTGTCGATTTTAAGTTAAACAAATATGTACTGCAAAACAGTAAAGCATTTTTCAGTTCAATCCTTAAATCTTACTCCAATTGCACTATGATAAACTCCGACCTGCGATTGGTGCCATGATCTTTATCGGAACACCATACGTCATTGACACAGCGATTCAAGATTTGTTTTTCCCCATATCCAATGGCACTTTCTATGCGGTTTTTCTCTATCCCTTGTGTAATGATGTAGTTTTTGGTGAATTTGGCCCTACGGTCAGAAAGGCTTTCGTTGTAGCTGTCGCTTCCCCTAGAGTCTGAATGGGACTCAATTTTTATGATCATTGCCGGATATTCTTTCATCACTTCAACAATTTTGTCAAGTTCTTTGGCAGCATCTGGTCGAATACTAGCCTTATTCAGGTTAAAATTGATGTTGCCAATTTTTATTTTAAGAACACCATTTTCATTGATAATCAGTTCGTTCAATTCCCTACTCATAAATAGGGAAACCACATTTGGCTTACCCAATTTGGCGGTTGCGGCAAAATCTTCAGAAACCTCATTGTACCCTTCTTTTGAAACTTTGATTTGATAGGTCATATCACAATCCAAAGGAGTGTCAAAACTAAAAGACCCATGGGTATCGGTAGTACTCTTGGCCAAAATGCTACCATCCGGATTTATTAATTGTACTTGGGCATCGGTTATGGCTTTATTATTCGTTTTTTGCGCTACCGTGCCTTTGACGGTCTCCCCACATTTTTGCTCCAGCCTATGAAAGGAGTAAATATCGTCATCTCCGCTTCCACCTTCCCTATTGGAGGAAAAATAACCGCGGTTGGTTTGTTCGTTTATAATGAATGAAAAATCATCAAAACGACTGTTTAAAACTGGACCTAGGTTGAAAGGAACGGATGGCGTATCACCATGCTTACTTTCAAAAACATCCAACCCGCCAAATCCTAAATGGCCATCTGACGCAAAATAGAGCTTCTCTTTGGTGACAAAGGGAAACATTTCCCTACCGCTTGTATTAATGTTTTTACCTAAGTTGATAGGTTCTGAATATTCCCCATCCCCATGTAATTCTACATAGTAAAGGTCTGGGCCACCAAATCCTTGGGACATATCAGAAACAAAGTACAAACGCTTTCCATCTGGGCTTAATGCTGGTTGCCCAACAGAATAGTCGTTACTGTTAAAAGGAACTTCTTTTGGTGGGGTCCAATCCCCGTCATGCAATTTACTTTTGTATATTTTTAGATGGTTGATGCCTTCCCCATCGCGTTCCAAATTTTTGTCCGTGTAGTTGTTGCGGGTAAAATACATGACCGTTCCGTCTTGATTGAAGGTGGTCATTGCTTCATGATATTTGGTATTGATATCCTTATCAAATTCCCGGACATCGACCAAGGCACTACCCAATTGAACAGTGTCCGCTTCATAGAGGTTTAAGTACGGTTGTTCGTTCCATTCATATACCCTGGAATGCAGGTTCATAGAGTCCCTACTTGAAGCAAATACGATTTTATCAAGAAAATACATGGGACCAAAATCTGCATAAGGCGAATTGAATGATAAATGGGATATGGCAAATTGGGGTTGACGGCTTCTAAGCTTGTCCAAAGCCAAATCATTATCCATAAAATGAGATACATTAAAGTGCTCCCTATCCGCTTTTGCGGCATAGATTTTCATTAAGGCTTTTGCTAATTCGTAATTGCCAATCCCTTTTAAACTGTGAATGTATTTAAAGATATATTCCAGTGATAGTGTGCGCTCATAGGTTGAAAACAATTGTCCGTACCATTTTGCGGCATTGTCCATATCCGAATTATTGTAATAGGTATCCCCCAATCGTTTTAAGGTTTCTTGTGTATTATCTCCTTTTCGTACCTTTCTTTCATACGCCTTGGCGGCATCGATATAATGAAAATTTTCAAAATTCCGTGCTGCTTTTGATCTTGTCTCTTGGGCATCGATTGCGGTAAATGTGGTAAGAAACAATACGACCCATATGGATGTTTTCATAGGAATTGGCTTAATAGAATCTTGGTGATTTTAATTGGTTTTCGCGGGTAACCAACTCGAACCTCAGAAAGACTTCGTGGGTACCGTTGTTAAAGTTTCTCAAATCAGTGGTAGTTCTGTCGTAGGCATATCCAATATTTAATCCCGGGGATATTTGTAATCCGATCAGACCTGAAAAAGAATCATCCCAACGATAGGCAATACCAGTAGTCACCGTTTCCCGTATCATAAAATTCGCCGATAAATCGGCAATGATAGGTGCGCTTGGCACCCATTTGACAAAGAAGGCCGGTTTAAATTTGATGTCTGCCGTTAGGTCCCTGATGATTCCCCCTATTAGAAAATAGTGTAGACGTTCCGTTGCTATTTCTTGGGTGCGCCCATCGTAATGGTCTTCTGAAAAGAAGTTGGGAATGGCAAACCCTAAATAACCCCTTTCGGTATGGTAATACGCTCCTGCGCCTACGGAAGGAAAGAACCGGTTTTCAATATTGTCTTGAAAGGCCGTATCCAGATTTTGGATAGTGCCTTCAGAAAAGTCTACATTAAAAATCCGCCCTCCGGCTTTTAAACCTAATGATAAGCGTTGACTGTTTTGACCAACGGGTATGGTATACGCAAAATTGCCATCGAAGAAGAGTTCGTTAGAGGGTCCCAATTCGTCATACGTCATGACCACGCCCAGACCTACACGTTCACTTACCGGTCCATCTATGGTCAATACTTGTGATGTAGGTGCCCCATTGATGCCTACCCATTGGGAACGATGCATTCCCAACAGGGAAAGATGGCCCCGCGACCCTGCGTAAGCGGGGTTTACCGTTAACGTATTGTACATATATTGCGTAAACTGCGGTACTTGTTGTGCTTCCAACCGAAATGAGATCAGTACTAGAAGGACTAAAAATGTCTTTTTCAACATTGATGTTACTGTTATTGTTTTCATAGTTACTGCTGTCTTATTATCGATTGATGTATAACCAGTCCGTGATTGGTTCAGAACCGTCGCCTAAATCCAAAATGTAGTAATAGGTTCCTGTAGGAAGAAATTCTTCTTGCCGTATAACAGCACGGCCATTTGAGGTGCCATCAAATTCATTGTTGTAGCCTTGTGCCTCAAAGACAATGTTTCCCCAGCGATTGTAGATTTTTAAAGTATTGTTAGGATACCTTGAAATACAGTCGATGACAAAAGTTTCATTGACCCCGTCCGCATTGGGTGAAAATTCATTGTAGAAGATCAAACAGCTCGGTTCAATTGTGGCAGTATCCGTATTATTGGAATCATCGCTATCAAATTGGTCTACAAAAGCTAGACTGGCGATATTCTCATAATCTTCAACATCCAATACTTGCACCAATAGGGTCATGGTTGCCGTTTCATTACCGTTTAGGGCATTCATTTCCCAGGAGCCCTCAGAAGTATCATAGCTGCCAATGGAAGCATTGGTAGCAATAAGTCGATACCCATTGGGCAATACTTCCACTATACCTATATTAGTTGCCGGAAGCATTCCATTATTGGTCACCGTTATGGTAAAAGTAATTTCATCGCCAATGCTGGGCCGCGCATTGTCAACCACTTTTTGAACGGCAATATCTACGGATTGCGGAGTCACCACAACGATGGCCTCATCATCATCCATAATACCATCGCCAAGGTCATCAATAGCAAAGCCTTCATTAAAATTACTATCAGGATCGGCTTGGTCGCTTGCCGTAATCGCTGCGCTATTGGTATATTCCCCAACGGCTCCTGTTGGGCGGTTTACGGTAGCTAGAACGATCAAAGTTTCCGTTGTACCATTCGGAATATTGCCATTGGTATCCCAAATACCCGTGTTTTCATCATAAATACCCGCCGTTGCGAAATGCGATTCATAGGTAAAGCCAACTGGCAATAGATCAGTCACTATCACGCCCGTGGCCATACTATTTCCACTATTGGTTACATTGATGGTAAACTCAATGATATCACCAACATTAGGCTCGAGGACATCGACGTTTTTGGTAATCGATAGATCTGCCAGACCTGTAGGGGTGGGATTTACGGTATCTTGATCATCTTCGGAATTTAGATTATTGTCCGGGGATGAATCTGGATCAAAAGTGTCAAGGGCAATAAGTTCTGCAGTGTTGGAATAATCGCCATTGGTCAATACCGTTGCCGTTATTTCCAAAGTTTCAGAGCCGCCGTTTACAAGGCTTGCAATATCCCATGAACCTATAATTTCGTCATAAGTGCCTGCTGAAGTTGTCGCACTTATAAATTCATACCCAGAAGTTAGCATATCTTCAATGACAATTCCAGTGGCGTCACTTGGTCCATCGTTGGTAACCAAAATGGTAAAAGTGATGGAAGAACCTACAGAGGGGTTTAGGTTGTCCACGGTCTTCACAACGGAAATATCCGTGATTACCCTTGGCGTGGTCCCCTGTGCATCCTGATCATCTTCAGCAGGGTCGTTATTATTTGGTGCTGAATTTGGATCTTGTTCGTTCACGGCAACCAATTCAGCCTTATTGATATAGTCTCCTGTGGTATTAATGCCTACCGTAAGCTGAAGTTCCGTGCTGTTGTTGGCCGTTAAGCTGGCTACGTTCCAAATACCGGTGTTAGGATCATAGGCACCTCCACTGGTATCAGAAATATACCTGTAGCCCGATGGTAAAGTTTCATTTACCTGTATTCCCGTAGCATCACTTGGCCCAGCATTGGTCAAGGTCAAGGTAAATGTTATGGTATCCGACACATCGGGGAATTCATTATCCACCGTTTTGGTCAGTGCTATATCCGCTAACGGAATAGGTATTGTAATGGAAGTATCTTGATCATCTTCAGAAGCTATATTGTTAGCAGGTGTAGAATCACTATCCAGATTGTCCGAACCAATAATTTCTGCACTATTGGTATAATTTCCAGAGGGATTGACCAAGGCTACAATAGTCAACGTTTCGGTTGTTCCAACAGAAATACTGCCATTTAAGGACCATAGCCCGGTAATTGCATTATAAGCACCTGCCGTACTGGTATTGGAGATGTACGTATACCCATCCGGAAGCAAGTCAGCTACAATAACCCCACTTGCATTGCTTGGACCGGTATTGGTTAGGTTTAAGGTGAATATTACTTCTTCTCCAACAAAAGGGGTCGCCAGATTCACTGTTTTGCTAAGTTCCAGATCAGATACAAATATGGGCGTTGGGGCAATGGTCTGTTGGTCATCTTCCGTACCATCGTTATTGGCAGGTTGGGAATCTACATCAAACTCATTTAAATCCGTAAGCTCGGCGGTGTTTGTATAGTTTCCGTTAGGAAGAACATTTGCGGTTATCACAATTGTTTCCGTAATGCCAACAGCTACATCCCCAATAGTCCAAGAACCGTTAAGGGGTTCATAAACACCATTGGTAGGGGATGCATTGACAAAAGCATAACCAGATTCCAAAACATCGGTAACTACAATGTTCGTAGCGTCACTAGGACCGTTGTTGGTCACTTCTACGGTAAATTCAATTTGCCCACCAATATTGGGTGTAAGATTGTCCGCAACCTTGGTTACTTCAATATCTACCAGTTGCCTTGGTATAATCAGTACTTCATCTTGATCATCTTCATTTAGTACATCATTATTTGGTGCGGAGTCACTATCCTGTTCGTTATGTGAGATGACTTCTGCGACAGTAGCATAGTTCCCCGTTGTATTAACGGTAGCAATAATGTTCAATTCCGCTGTCGTTCCGCTTGTCAAAGTACCAATATTCCAAATGCCCGATGTGTCGTTATAGGCACCGCTTGCATCATCAGAAACAAAAGTAAACCCGCTTGGGAGTTGGTCCAACACCTGTAGATCGGTTGCACTACTGGGGCCATTATTAAAAACGCTAATGGTAAAGGTCACATTGGTGGTAACATCCGGTGTTTGGTTGCTCGCGGTTTTTTCCAATGAAATATCGATGGTATTTATTGGGGTAACCGTTACGGCATCTTGGTCGTCTTCTGCCAGAACGTTATTATTTGGAGTAGAATCGATATCAAAAACATCAGAAGCTATTACTTCAGCAACATTGGTATAATTTCCTGAAGGATTCACCAATACGTCTATCACCAAGGTCTGTGTTTGACCACTGGCAATAGAACCTACGCGCCATATACCGGTAGTTTCATTATAAATACCCGATGTTGCACTGTATAAAATGAAATCAAAACCTGACGGAAGTACATCTTCAACCAACACATTATCTGCATTGTTGGGACCATCATTGAAAACGGTAATCTCAAAACTTATCTCACTGCCCACCTGTGGGGTGATATCGTCATCTACCACTATTTTGGTTAAGGAAAGATCAGCACTATTAGGAACCAAGTTCAAAGCATCTTCATCATCATCGTCCAATTGTCCATCGCCATCTTCATCCACGGTATTTCCTGTTGCAGGATCACTATCGGGATCAAATTGATCGGAAGCCGTAATACTTGCCTCATTGAGGTACTCGTTCGTTACACCTGTAGGGGCATTGACCACGGCTTCATAGGTAACGGAAGTGGATCCACCGTTGGCCAAAACACCTAACCCGGTCCAAGTGGCGATATTTCCAGTTTGGATTCCGCCATTGTTGACCGTGGTTAAGGTATAACCTATGGGAAGTATATCTCCCACGGCAACACCTGTGGCAATGTTTGGTCCTAAATTGTTGATCGTTAATGTGAACAGTACGGTGTCACCAACATTTGGCTGTGAGACATTTGCCGTTTTTTCTAAACTTAAATCGGCTTGTTGCGGAATGACCAAAACATTGGATTCATCGTCCTCACTTTGGTCACCGTTGTCATTATTAGGGGTACTGTCTGGATCAAACTGATTGGATCCCGTTATTTGTACGGTATTTAGATATTCATTGGTAACTCCCGTTGGTGGCTGTACTTCTGCGTTAAAGGATAAGGCTAGGGTAGTGGTGCCTATGGGCACATTTAAGCCGGACCAACTTATGGTTCCCCCACTAAATGAACCTCCATTACTAATGGCAGTAACATTGGAGAAACCGGAAGGAAGTACATCTGTAATAGCTACTCCTGTTGCCGGACTACTTCCAAGGTTGCTTACAGCTATAGTAAAAGTAACTACATCGCCTACATTAGGCGTATTGGAACTTACGGATTTGATCAGTTCCAAATCCGAAGTTTGGGGAATAAGCTCAAAGAAATCTTCATCATCTTCACTTTGATCGCCGTCATCATTGAAAGGTTCGCTGTCCGGGTCCAGTTGATCGCTGGCCGATACTTCTGCCAAATTCAAATATTCATCTATATCTCCGGAAGGAGCATTTACCGTGACCGTATAGGTAAGGGTAGTAGTACCAATGGGTAGGCTGGTAATATCCCAACTTAAAAAAGTGCCTGCTATAGCCGTACCTCCGTTATTGATCGTATTCAAGGTATACCCTCTTGGGAGTTCGTCTTCTACCCTAATATTGGTTGCGGTATTTGGACCGTCATTGGTAAGGGTCAACTCAAAGGTTACCGTATCTCCAATGTTTGGGGTAGCAGTTGATCCACTACTAATGTTTTTCACCAAACTGAGGTCTGCGGACAGAAGGGTAAAAGTGGCGGAATCCTCATCATCCTCGCTCTGGTCGCCATCGTCGTTATTGGGCGTACTATCGACATCCGATAGATGTGAAGCCGTTATCTGTGTCGTTGTAAGGTAGTTCCCAGAAGGGTTTACGGTGACCCCATAGGTAAAGTTGTCGGTATTCCCGTTGGCCAATGAAATATCGGTCCAAGTGATCGTGCCGCTCCCTAGGTTGTAGACCCCCCCACCGGAAATGCTCCCGGTAACAATGGTAAGGCCAGAAGGTACGGTTACCACGATGTCCACCCCGGTGGCGTCGCCCGTTAGGACGGTATCGTTATTGTCCAAGGAAACGGTATAGGTGAGGTTGTCCCCCGGGTTCCCGGAGTTAGCGGTATTGGCAATGGAAAGTTCCAGATCCACTTGTTCCAAAGAAACCGTTGCATTGTCCTCATCGTCCTCGCTCTGGTCGCCATCGTCGTTGTTGGGTGTACTGTCCGTATCGGTGACGTCACTAGCGGTAATCTGTGCCGTATTCACATATTCGTTCGTTGTTCCCGTTGGAGCGTTGAGTGTGGCCTGAAAGGTGACGGAGCTGGGTGTCGTGGTGTTTACGTTAAGCCCGGACCATGTGATCTGGTCGCC
>CALGQU010000115.1 GCA_937959125.1 uncultured Croceitalea sp. | reverse complement strand
AGGGAAAAACACTACTTGATGTTACTGGTGGGTTTGGGGTGGACAGCTATTTTTTTTCAAAGCAACTGGACGCTATTTTCCACTGCGAATCAAACGTCCAACTCTCTCAAATTACTTCCCATAATTTTGAAGTATTGGGGGTGAAAAACACTACTTTTTATACTGGCAATGGCATCGGATTTGTAAAGGAAACCAACGTTAATTTTGATTGGATATTTGCCGACCCGTCACGAAGAAATGATGTCAAAGGAAAAGTGTTTTTGCTTAACGATTGTTTGCCCAATATTCCGGAAGCCTTGGATACTATTTTTGAAAAGACCGAAAACGTCCTGATCAAAACTTCCCCTCTCTTGGATATTAAGCAAGGTATTACCGAATTGAAATTTGTAAAAGAAGTCCATGTCGTCGCAATAAAAAATGAGGTGAAGGAATTGCTCTGGGTTTTGAAGAAAAACTATGCTGAGGAGGTACAACTAAAAACGGTCAACCTGCTCAAAGAAAAAAATCAGGTATTCGATTTTGCCCTTTTGGAAGAAAAAAATACCACTCCAGAATTTGCATTGCCCGGCAAGTACCTTTATGAACCCAATGCCAGTATCCTAAAATCTGGGGGGTTCAAATGTGTAGGAACCGCCTTTGGATTAAAAAAACTGCACGAGCATTCCCATTTATATACTTCCGAGTCCTTAGTGGATTTTCCCGGAAGGTCCTTTTTAGTGCTAAAACCACATTCCTACAATAAAAAGGAGTTAAAAAAGCTTCAACTAAAAAAGGCAAATATCACCACCCGAAATTTCCCGGAAACCGTCGCCTCTATTCGAAAGAAATTAAAGATAGTAGATGGCGGGGACGATTATCTGTTTTTTACTACCAACTATTTAGGGGTATTGATGGTACTGCATTGTAAGAAAATATAGGATCCGATCAATCTTATTGCCTAGTCTAGAACAGGATTTAGTTTTTATCGCATTCCCACTTAAAATTGGCAATCTTGGCATTGCTGCCCGCAGAAAGGTTGTAATGCCACCATTCGGTTCGTATGGACCAAAAACCGTGCGCCTCCATGGTTTCTTTCAGCAATTTTCTATTGTCCAATAGCTGCTGTGGTAAATCCATATTATCGTGATACGCGCGTTTGCCGAAGAAATCAAAATCCGTACCCATATCCAATTCCTTTCCGTCCAAATCTACCAAGGTAATATCAACGGCACCGCCTTTGTTATGGATAGAACCTTTTACTGGGTTGGCCACATATTGCGGATTGGGAACAATCGCCCACATTTTATATTGCACGGAATTTGGACGATAACAATCATAAAACTTGATTTTGACGCCCTTTTTCAAAAAATCCATATTGGCAGCGAGTAAGGCTTTTGCCGTTCTAACCCGCGTATAACATTCCGCACAGTCATATACTTTGGCCTTTAAAAAATTGTTTTCCGTGGCATAACGCATATCATACGCAAAATCGTTACTAAAATCCGCCAGACGCACAAAAGTGGTATCCGCCAAACCTTCTAACGATTTCAACTTTTTTTGCGGTATTTCTTTATTGTCGGGGGGTAATGTGGGTTCCTGTTGGGTAATTTTCTTTTCTGCCGTTGGCACTTCCGGCACGTTATTACTAGGAACAGCGGTTTCCTTAGCTTGTTTACAGCTTAAAATAAGCAATAGCAATAGTAAAATGCGCATTAGTTCTTTTGTTGTTCGTTCATCCAAGAATATAGCTCATCCGTGGTATATGCCCTTCCCCACGAATTGTGCCCCACATCTTGATATCTAGTGTATTTTACTTGATACCCCATTTCTTTCAATTTGGCTACCATCACATCGGATTCCGATACGGGTATCACCTTGTCCTTATCCCCATGAAAGACCCAAATAGGTAGCTCTTTATTGATCCAATGGGCGTAGGGTACGGGTGCCATACCACAAACCACGGACAAGGCGGCCCATTTATCCGGATACTGCACGGCCAAGTCCCAGGCAGCGCTTCCTCCCCTACTTAAGCCGGTGAGGTAAACCTTCTTTTTGTCTACATTGTTCTCTTCAATAGCCTGATCCAATAATTGTAATACGGCAGCGGTGTTCCACCATTTTCGCTCATGTGGATTTTGCGGTGCCAGTACCAGAAATGGAAAAGGATAGCCATCTGCCATCATTTTAGGTGGGCCATGCTTTTTAACCTCGCTGAGCTCTCCACCTGCTTCTCCGCCACCATGCAAAAACAACAGGATTCCATAGGGTTGTTTTGCATTTTCATCATAACCCTCCGGAAAGTAGAGATAGTATTCCAGGGTTTCCTTGGATACTGTTTCCAAAGCACCTTCCGTTAAAAGGCCTTGCCCGGCGCAACTGGTCATTAACAACACCAAACCGGTTACCATTAGCATCTTGAACTTTGCCATTCTTATGCCATTCATTAGTTGTACGTATTCATTCCTGTTATAAAACATGTTTGTAACCCAGCAGCACTTTAAAGCTCCAAGGCTAAATGTAAGGAATGTTACGAATACATTTTCTACGCACTAAGACAATATTGGAAATCATGATAATTTGTGGGATTTAAGGTAACATTCTTTCAGGTAAATACATTAATCAATAATAACGGGCACCAAAGATGGTATGTTTTTTGTGCGATTCTCAATGGTTCCCGCCACTTTCTAAACCAACAAGCATGCGCATAACAACAGTCCTTCTTATTTTTTTTATTCTATCAACCAGTATAAAGGCGGCTCCCTTCCCTCACGAAACTAAACCCTCGGAAAAATGGAAAATGCATACCACCACCTTCAATTCTTATTGGAATAGCGGAAAACAGTTACTGCCTAACCTGGTCTTGATCGATAAAAAATCCATCCAAAAGAAGACTCCGGCATTCTGGAACGCTTCTTTTGTGAGAGAGTTTCTATTAAAAGTGCTTAAATATCCCATCCAATCCCTGTTAATCATTTTTACGATCTTTTTTGCCAGAAGAACGATTACTTTTTCTAAACGGTTACTTTCCCGGAGCATAAGGAGGATTTTTATACGCAGGGCTAAGCAACTGCGGTAAATGTGCTATGATATAAGAGAATATCTATGGGTTAAATATTTATTGTTTTAAACTTGATACGAAACAATAACAGTTTTAAAAAGTATTTCTATCTTCAAATATTGAACACACATTTAGATAGAAGCATTGAAACTGTTAAAATCCATTCATGCACGGCAATACAGAATCTGATATCGCTAAAAAGTTTTTATTGGGCGAATCGCAAGTGCTTAAAGATATCTATTTGGACTATTTTCCCATGGTTACAAATTACATCATAAAGAATTCTGGTACCGAGGCAGAGGCAAAGGATATTTTTCAAGATGCTTTGGTACTTACCTTTCAAAAATTAAGATCAGGGTCTTTAGACCTCCAATGCTCCCTAAAAACCTACATTTTCGCGGTTTGTAAGAATATGTGGCGAAACGTCCTAAAAAGAAAAAAGAAGACCTTGACCTTAGAGGAAGGTACCAATATTCCACAAACCTTGGAGCAGGACATTATTGTTGAAATTGAAAAGCGGGACCGTATTTTCCTCTTCCAAAAATATTTTTTGGAGCTCCATCAAAATTGCAAAACATTATTGCAATTTTTCTTTTCCGGTAAAAGCATGGTCGAAATTGCTTCCAAAATGGGATACAGCGCAGG
>CALGQU010000114.1 GCA_937959125.1 uncultured Croceitalea sp. | reverse complement strand
GGCTACCATCTCCTTGTAATACGGGTTTTGGTGCTAAGTTAGGAAGAAATGAAGCTTTGGACTTTTGACCCATTCCTTGCTCCTTTTGTTGTTCTTTGATCCATTTTCTAATTAATGCAGCTTTTCCATTGGCATCAATGAATATTCCCCCATAGTCCCCATCAACTGAAGCGGCGGGCAGTATAAATACGGTATTACGCCTTTCATTTTTTTTACCCCTGATTTTCTCACCATTATTGCCCAAATAAATTCGAAGGCTATCCGGAGAGGCACCTGAATCTTTGGTTTCCTGAGCTATAAAATCTAAATATGTCTGAACATCGCTTATGGAAAAAGAGATAAACTGTGTCGGTACAAAAGGTTTTCCTTCTTCTTGAAACTCCCTTTCAAAGGCTATAATGTTATCCCTTCTTCTATTTTTGTAATTGACAAACAGCGAGTCTGCGGTTTC
Organism: uncultured Croceitalea sp.; assembly: GCA_937959125.1. Lineage (GTDB taxonomy): Bacteria > Bacteroidota > Bacteroidia > Flavobacteriales > Flavobacteriaceae > Croceitalea. The sequence goes on along the minus strand of CALGQU010000114.1, from coordinate 6,212 downwards.
TAGGGAAATGATCCCGCTAGGAGCTTCTACAATTTCCTCTTTCATTTCTTCTTCGGGATACTCTTGTTGGTTGCGTTTTTTGTCTTCGGCGCAGGCTCCCAGCAATAGAACTGGAATGGTTACCGTTAAAACGAATCTTCTAATGGTTTTCATAAGTCACGTGTTTTTAGGATTACAAATTTGGGGGGAATCTTATAGCTAAAGATAGGATTTTTATTGGAAGCTTTTAACAAAAAACCCCAGCAGTGAAAACTGTTGGGGCCCTTAATTCTGTCTATGTATAAAAAACCTTACTGGTTCATGGTCATCAAAAACTCTTCGTTGTTCTTGGTTTGCTTAAAGCGCTGCTCAATGAATTCCATGGCTTCCACAGGGTTCATATCTGCAAGGTATTTGCGCATGATCCACATACGTTGTATGGTGGTATCGTCCAGCAGAATATCATCCCGTCTTGTGCTGGATGAGGTAAGATCAATGGCCGGGAAAATTCTCCTGTTGGCAATCTTTCGATCCAACTGGAGTTCCATATTACCCGTTCCCTTAAATTCCTCAAAAATAACCTCGTCCATTTTTGAACCGGTATCGGTCAATGCGGTGGCAATAATGGATAAGGAACCACCACCTTCAATGTTACGGGCGGCACCAAAGAACCGTTTTGGTTTGTGCAGTGCGTTGGCATCTACACCACCACTCAATACTTTTCCGGATGCAGGCTGTACCGTATTATAGGCACGTGCCAAACGTGTTATGGAATCCAATAGGATGACCACATCATGTCCACATTCTACCAATCGTTTTGCTTTTTCAATGACAATATTGGCAACACGTACATGTTCTGATGCTTCTTTGTCAAACGTAGAGGCTACCACCTCACCACGAACGTTGCGTTGCATATCCGTTACTTCCTCTGGACGCTCATCTATCAATAAAATAATCTGATAAACTTCTGGGTGATTTGCCGCAATACCATTGGCAATGTCCTTGAGTAGCATGGTCTTACCCGTTTTGGGTTGTGACACGATCATACCCCGTTGTCCTTTTCCAATAGGGGAGAACAAATCTATAATACGGGTAGAAATGGTGCTTTGACGCTCTGCTAAATTGAATTTTTCTTGTGGGAATAGCGGCGTAAGGTGTTCAAAGGAAACCCTATCACGCACTATCTTTGGATCAATACCATTTATTTTATTGACCTTGATAAGTGGAAAATATTTCTCCCCTTCTTTTGGTGGCCTAACGTTACCCAAAACCGTATCCCCGGTTTTAAGGCCAAACAACCTTATTTGGGATTGGGATACATAAATATCATCTGGGGAAGAAAGGTAATTATAGTCGGACGAGCGCAGAAAGCCGTAGCCGTCCTGCATGATGTCCAATACTCCTTCACTCTCAATAATACTGTCAAACTCAAACTCCGGCTCCTTATATCTGTTTTTTAGGTCTTTATCAAAATTGCTGCTCTTTTTTTCGTGCGGCTGTCTTTGATTGGGGTTATTGCGCCTATTTTGGTTTTTATTGGGGCCGTTTTGTTTGTGCTGCTCCCTTTTAGGATGTTGGTTTTTATCCTTGTTGTCCCGATTATCCTTGTTGGTTTGCGGAGCCGGTTTCTCCTCTGGAGCCGCCTTTTTATCTTCCGTTTCCGTTTTGGCCGGTTCTTTTCGGGCCGCCCTAGGCTTTCTTGGCTTGGCTTCGGCTTTTTCCTTGGGCTCTACCTTGGTAGCGACTGCCTTAGGGTTTGATGCCTGTACATCTAGGATTTGATAGACCAAATCCAATTTTTTGATGGTCTTAAACTTGGGGATGTTTAATTCTTTTGCTATTTCCTGAAGCTCAGGAAGCTTTTTTGCTTTTAGATCTGAAATCTCGAACATTAATTGATAAATAAGTTAGTCTTGAATCTATTTTTTGGAGTAAATCGTTATTCTGGATATTACGATGGGAAAAGTTCTCCCGGGGTAAGTATGCTACTTCTAACGCTGCAATGATACAAATTATTTTTAAAGAACTGGGGTAATTTATCGAAAAGACATGTATTTTTGCCTTCCCGATTGATAAATTGCAATGATTCAAAGAATTCAGACGTTATATTTGATGGTAGTGGCCCTTTTGGCGGCCGTACTGCCTTTCTTTTTAAACCTGTGGTTGGAAGGGGAGGTTGCCATTTACGCGCAGGATGAGCTTTTGATCAGTATTGCCTTTTATGTGATTGCAATTTTGGCCGTACTGGCCGTTTTCCTGTACAAGAAAAGACAAAATCAATTTGTGGTGAACAGATTGAACATGATATTGAATCTTTTTTTACTAGGATTTTTCGTTTACCGATCGCTAAACTTATCCGGAGGGACGGCGGTCTCTGAGAAGGGTATTGGGATGTTGATTCCTGTATTTTCTATCGTTTTTCTGGTCCTGGCCAACAGGGCTATCAAAAAGGATGAAGATCTTGTAAAATCTGTAGATCGTTTACGTTAAACCTAACATCTTAGTAGTATTAGTGCGTAACCCCATTTGGCATGCCAAATGGGGTTTTTGCATCTAAAATTTCACCTAGTTATTCTACCGTGGCCATAAGATTATCCGTGGTAAAACCATTGTTAAAGGAAATATCGGTAAGTGTCTGTACCAAATTAGGAGCTTCCGCATATCCATTTTCACTGGGCATATAATAGCTTCTTTTGGTTGCCAACATTTGGCCATCCACATCGGTATATTCATAATCCGCAATGATCAAAGGCTCAGCAACTCCCATAAAAGGCAATGAAAAGTAAAAACGGTCTATTAGTTTTGTTTCCGGATTTACATATAACACATAGGTGTCGTTCTGTTCTTTCCCAGTAATACTGGGGTCATAAGAAATCTTCAGTTTATCGTATACCTTGTCGTTATGGGTTTCCTGTCCTTCATAAGAAGCAACAGTGCCGGCATCATTTAATTTATAAGGCATTACAAACCAAAAGTAATTGGCTTTTCTTAAAAAATCCCCAACCACGTTAGCTTGGGGGTCTTCGTTTTTAGTACCGTTTACCAATACTACGGTGTTCTCACCATCAAAGCATTGGGTTACCTCACCTTCTACATTGGGCATCACATTGATTTCATGTTGGGTATAATGTCCATAGGAAGCCTCATTGCTAAAAATATAACGTTCCGTAGAGAGGTCGGTTTTATTGGCGTCCGTACTATGGTAGGTATAGGTGTACTGCACATCCCCTTTTTTCCATAAATCCCCCCAACCACCATGGGCGTATTCAATGGCTGCTAAAATGGATTGCGGATCTTCAGTATTGTAAACAGGGGCTTTGTCCATTTCCTCCGCCACTTCTTCCATTTGTTTTTCCGCTTTTTTCGATTTTTCACCACAAGCTACAGCAACTAAAAGCACGAGTAATGTAAATCCTTTAAAGACAATTGTTTTCATAAGTTGTATTTGAATGTTTACCGCTTTAGACGTTTTAAATTCAAATACTTAACGTTTTGGATTAGGATATTCTTAACTATTGGTTTTTAGGTGGATACGGCCCATTTTTTTGGGTTTAAACTACCGCTTTCCCAATTCTACGACCTCTAGATTTGCTATTTTTTTACCATCAATGGTAAATCTGAGCATAGTTCTTACCTGATGAAAACCATGCCTTCCACAGGCCCCAGGGTTCATATGCAGTACCTTCAAATTTTTATCGTGCATTACTTTTAGGATGTGCGAATGACCGCATATGAAAAGTTGTGGTGGGTTTGCTTTTATTTCTTCGCGGGTACGTACATTATATTTTGGGGGGTACCCGCCAATATGGGTCATCCAAACCGCTACTTCTTCGCAAAAAAAACGATTGTTTTCCGGAAATTCCTTTTGTATGATGTGGTTGTCAATATTGCCAAAAACCCCACGTACGGGTTTGTGTTCCTTTAAGGCGTCCGTAACGGAAAGATCACCAATATCGCCGGCATGCCATACTTCATCTGCCCAATCGGCATGTTTTAAAATGGTATCGTCCATATACCCATGCGTATCGGACAATAAGAGAATTTTGGTCATACCGCTAAAGTAACGCTAAAATCAAAATTTAAAGTGCATCTTTAAAGTATCTTTGCTCCTTAAAAAACCAAGAAATACGGTGAGGTATTTTTTAGAGTGTTCTTATTTTGGAAAGGCGTACCATGGGTGGCAAAATCAACCCAATGCCATAAGCGTACAACAGGTCTTGGAAGAAGGTCTTTCCACTTTACTACGCACTAAAGTTTCCATTGTTGGTGCAGGCAGAACGGACGCTGGCGTGCATGCAAAGCAACTCTTTGCCCATTTTGATGTTACTGTATCGGTTGATTGCCAAGACTTGACCCAACGATTAAACAGTTACCTGCCAACGGATATCGCTGTTAGCAGTATTTTTGAAGTTCTTGGGGATGCCCATGCCCGTTTTCATGCCATCCAAAGAACCTATGAATATTGGGTGGTGCAACAAAAAAATCCGTTTTACCAAGATGCCGCCCATTATGTTTGGTCCCCTTTGGATGTAAAGGCCATGAACACTGCTGCAAGTTTGCTGCTGGAATACTCCGATTTTGAATGTTTTTCAAAATCCAATACGGATGTCAAGACGTTTCTTTGCAAAATAGAACTAGCAAAATGGGAATTTGGGGAAGAAAAATTGGTATTTACCATAACTGCGGATCGCTTTTTGCGCAACATGGTACGGGCGATTGTAGGCACCCTTTTGGAGGTTGGTTTGGGAAAGATATCCCCAGAAGCCCTTAGAACAATTATTGAAAGCAAAGATAGGGGGCAGGCTGGGGCGTCCGTCCCTGCAAAAGGATTATATTTGACTAAGGTTACTTATCCCAAAACTATAGTGCATGGCTAGTGAAAAGGAAACAGGAACGGCATTTGATTTTGGATTGTTCAAAAGGGTTTTTTCATTTACCGGTCCGTACAGAAAAACATTTTGGTTAGTGGCCGTTGTGGCTATTTTTTTAGCGGCTTTTGCCGTATTCACCCCATTTTTGGTCAAATCCGTTATCAATGATGCCCTACCGGGTAAGGATTTGGATTTGTTGATACTTCTGGTTTGGTTCATGTTGGCCGCGCTGGTGGGCCAAGTAATACTTCAACTTACCTTTAATTATTATGCCAATCTTTTGGGCGAGTCCGTTATCAAAGATTTGCGGGTACAACTCTTCCAAAGGATGATGGGCTTTAAAATGACCTATTTTGACAATTCGTCCATAGGCGTTTTGGTGACCAGGGCGGTGGCGGATATGCAACGCATAGGGGAGATTTTTAGTCAAGGTTTTTTTGTTATCGTTTCCGACTTGTTAAAGATGGTCGCAGCGGCGGTTGCCATGCTCGTTTTTAATTGGAAACTGGCACTTATCGTCTTTGCTATCCTTCCCGTTATTTTGGTAGCCACGCGTTTGTTTCAAAAAGCGATGAAAATTGCATTTATCGAGGTCCGCGCCCAGGTATCCAATCTCAATTCATTTGTGCAGGAGCGGTTGACGGGAATGAAGATCGTACAACTTTTCAACAGGGAGGAAATAGAAAAGGAAAAGTTTAGGCTTATCAATGAAAAACACCAGAATGCTTGGTTAAAAACGGTGTGGTACAACTCCATCTTTTTTCCCATTGCAGAGATGTCCTATTCCATAGGGATTGGATTGGTCGTTTATTTTGGCGTTATCCAAAACATTACCGAAGAAGCTTTTAATGATGTAGGCACCATAGTGGCTTTTTTCTTTTTAATGGATTTGCTGTTTAGACCCTTACGCCAGATAGCGGATAAGTTCAATACGCTACAAATGGGCATGGTAGCTGCCAATAGGGTCTTTAAGATTTTAGATACCGATAGTAGAATTGATGATACCGGTACAGTGGCCAAGGATAGTATGGAAGGAAATATTAAATTCAAGGAGGTCCACTTTGGGTATGTGGAAGGAGAAGAGGTATTGCACGGCATTTCTTTTGAGGTAAAGGCGGGGGAGACCATTGCTATTGTTGGGACTACGGGCGCGGGTAAGTCTACCATCATCAATCTGCTCAATCGATTTTATGAAATAAGTTCCGGTAGCATTTTAATCGATGGGGTGGATATTAGGGACTATCAATTAAAATCCTTAAGGTCGCATATTGCGGTGGTGCTGCAAGACGTCTTTCTGTTTGCCGATACCATCACCCATAACATTTCCCTAAAGGATACGGAAGTCACCAAAGAAAGTATTGA